>NZ_CAXBVX010000087.1:0-8200 GCF_963979125.1 uncultured Candidatus Puniceispirillum sp. | reverse complement strand
CAAGATCAGTCCTCGTCTGCCATGCCTCGGAAATCTCAGCCGATGCCAGATGATTACGGTTCAAATAAGTGCCTAGACCATTGAACTGGCCAAGTGGTTGCGCCGCGCGCAACGCCGCGGTTGCTTGTGAATCAATTTTTTGAACTGTTGTGCATCCAAAGGGACCACAATTTTCCACCTCAACAAATACCTGCTCATGCGCAACAAACAGCGATTGCACGGCAACTGATACGATCGGCAAGGCAATGAACAAAAGCATTGCAAGTGCAGACGGCCAGATAAAGCTCATAAATGTACGATGTGGCATGGTTCAGATCTTAAAGTAAAATAGCTGGAGAGAGACAAACCCCTCTCCAGCCAGTCAGCTTCCTAGAGGAAGCCTTTTTCTTTAGCTGCTGCACGATAAGCCGCTTCAATATCGGCAAGTGCTTGTTCAGCGCTTTCCTTGCCTTGTAGGAAGTCGGCAAGCTCGCCGCCCGCAGCCCCATGCAATGCACCCATATAAGGCAACATCGGATATGGTGCCGCCGCGCCATTGGCTGTTGCAATAACACCAACACCAGTAGCTCGTGCAGGCACACCTGGCATCAACCAGTTGGCCTTATCAACATTCGCTTTTGCCATGTCCGAAGAAATACTAGCCATGACAACCTTGAATGTGGCTTCGGCATCAGCGTCCGAGATATTCTTGGCAATAGCAAAACCATCCCACCACAAAGTAGATGCGGGAACTGATCCACCAGCCGCAGTAGGTGCGCTTGCAAATTTTGTGTTCTTTTCGATGTCGGCAGTAGATCCTTCACCATCAGTCACCGCACCTGCGCGTGAACCCCACAGATTTGTCATAGCGACATTGCCAGCTTCCCATGATGCCTGAACTGCGTTCGAGTCATGCGTCAGGAAATCAGGATTCATATATTCGCTAAGCGCCTTCATCATATTCAATGTGGCAACACCCTTAGCGTTATTGATCGCTGGCTCTGCAGAACCTGGCTTGAAGAACGAGCCACCATGACCAAGATACATATTGACGAATTCTTCACCCAGATTCCAGCCAGCCTTATATGTACCGGCAATCGGATAATCCATCAGACCTTTGTCTTTGATCGCTTTGGCCGCGGCCAACACATCATCATAGCTTGCGGGCACACCAACGCCAGCCGCGTCAAGAATGTCCTGACGATAGAACAGATGCTGGGCGTTCGCCATAAAGGCAATCGCCATCACGTTGCCATCAACCGTAATCAACTGCGACTTGGCAATGCCTTGACCATATTTCGCAACATAATCATTCAACGGACGCACAAGATCGTCATTCATCAACGTAACAAGCGTGCTGTTTGTCGCATGTGACGTGGTATATTCAGCAGGGTTAGCTGTCATAGCCGCGACGATAAGATCTTTATAATCTTTATTCAGGTTAACGGACACTGACGCGCCGCTACCATCACATTTCATGGCTTCTGCAGACACAGCCTGTGATGCTGGAAAGTCATTCGCAATGATACGCACTGAGCCGGAACTGACTCCACAACCAGCAAAAGCTGAAGATGATCCAGCAATTGCAACAGCTGCTGTCAGTGCTATTTTTGACAACATGTTCATAAATTCACTCCTTAAAAAAGTCTTTGTTTTATCAACCTACGGCGAAACGCCGCCCAAAGCCTAAGCGTTCGATTTCACCTAAGCAGAACTCCACTCCAAACTTTGAATACGTATGCAAAGAATGTAAAGTATAAAGTCGCGCTTATGGTTCATTTCGGTTTATTTATGCAATCGGCACCAAACACCGCCCCTGTCATTCAGACAACAGCATCAGGATGGCTTGGCCTCAAAGAACTGGCGGTTGGGGCCATAAGGGTTAGCCGACGTCATCGCCCGCATCCGCGCCAGCACGTCAACACCAAGCTGGTTATAAACATGCAACAGATCGACAAGCACCCAGTTTTCGCGGATCAGCCCGTTTTCACAGCGCCAGAAATCAAGACTGCGCATGGTGATTTTCTTATCTGCGGGCACAATGCCCAAAAAGCCGTCGCCGCTCACCGTCATCGCCATACCTGGCCATGCCGTTACCGCGACATAGTCATTATCCCCGAAAAAATATCGTTTCCCGGGCCCCGAACCACGGTCAGGCATACCAGCTAGAAAGGGGATTTGATGCCAGTTCCGAAAACCCGAAATACCGCGGCCTGTACCAATACCTGACGGGCCATACCAACTAAAATGTGGATGCCAGTATCTATCCAGCTGCATCGCGGCCGCGCCTGATTCTGCAAATTTGCCCAAACCTTTGAGCATGTCCAGAACAAGCTGAACACTTGCATCGGCGGTATCTTGATGCCATGCGGGCAGAAACAGACCATCCGCCGTAGCTGGCCCGGGCACCAGCCATTCACGCCCCATGCTTGGGCTCATCGGCCACACGCCGGCTTGCATCATCACTTCGGGAATATCCCATAGCGCCTGCATCTCGACCACTTTCCCATCTTCAAAGCGGTAAAATTCATGAAACCGCATGCTGGCTTGATGTCCGGTTGGCGGAATATCCAGAAAAGGCGCCATAAAGGTACCCGTGTAATAGCCACAGCATCCCACCCAGTCGCTATTACCATCGTCGGTCATGGCTGCCCCTGCCATCACCAGATAATCGCGGCGTTCCAGATCAGGGAACGCGTTATAAAGCGGCATCAACGCCTGTTCGATCAACCCTTCTGGCCCCGCCAGCGTTTCAAAAGGATGCGCTAGATGAATGGCGGCATCGGGCGCAAACAACGCTTTGATCTCGGCGCGCACTCCTTCAGGCGTAAAGTCATACATGGCTTTGCGCAAAGGGTGGATAAGGTCTTTATTGATAGAATGCTTTGATGTCATAAAAACCCTTTGGCCAGTGCGGCGCGCCATAATGCTAAATATTGAAACCATCCAAACCTAGACACCGATCAAAAACTTTGGCAAGAGTTTTTGCATACCTATTCAAAATAGGTCATGATGACATCATCACAGCCAAACAGCCTTGCGCATCAGCACTCAGCCAAACCGGATATGACATGACCACAGACGAACAAACCATTATCGCCGCCAAACATACGGCACATCGGCATCTGCATAATCTGGCACAAGCTGGCAATGTCCAAGATGCCTATCACGCAGATGCGCATCTATGGGCAAGCCACCCCTTTAACAAGCTACATGGGCATGATGCCATTCATGACTTTTGGCACCAATTACGCACCGCCCTTCCCGATATGGAACGGCGCGACAGCATTTTTACAGGCGGCTACAGCAAACCTGATGCCCGCATGGATGATAGCCTGAACGGTCGGTTATTGATCGCGACGATGGGGCATTATCAGGGCACCTTTACTGAGGATTTATGCGGTATTCCAGCTACAAATGGCGTTGTGCATATCCGCAGTTGCGAGGTGCACCATATCAGTGGCGACAAGATCGCCCATTCCTACATATTGATTGATTTGCTGGACCTGATGCGTCAGGCAGATGTGTGGCCTATAGCCCCGTCATTAGGTGCCGAGGGCGCATGGCAACCGCCATCCAGCAGTGCAGGAATCCGCCTTGATATACAGGATTCCACCGCTGGCGCGCGTGCCTTTGACACCGTTATAGACATGCATAATGCGCTGCAGACATTTGACGGCAAATCTCTCGACAGCATGCAACATGGGGCTTATTGGGGCGATACATTCCTATGG
The DNA here is from genome assembly GCF_963979125.1 of uncultured Candidatus Puniceispirillum sp. Taxonomy (NCBI): domain Bacteria; kingdom Pseudomonadati; phylum Pseudomonadota; class Alphaproteobacteria; order Puniceispirillales (SeqCode); family Puniceispirillaceae (SeqCode); genus Puniceispirillum (SeqCode); species uncultured Candidatus Puniceispirillum sp. Next base: position 4,487 of record NZ_CAXBVX010000087.1, on the reverse strand, counting down.
TACGGCCCAGCTGGTATTGGCACCACGCGTGGCATGGATGGATTCCGCGCGCATCACCAGATTCCCTTTCTGACTGGCTTTCCCGACCGCAAGGGCGCCGGCCATTATATCCGCATTGGCGACGGGAACTTTGTTGTAACAGGTGGCTGGCCATCGGTAACTGGCACACATAGGGGCGAATGGCTCGGCGTACCTGCCACTGGCAAGCATATCGAAATGCGGGTGATGGATTTCTATCATCTGGTCGATGGTAAAATCACCGAAAACTGGGTGCCGATCGACATTTTATATATGCTTCATCAAATGGGGCTTGATGTCTTTGCCCGCCTCAAACATATCCGCGGAAACCCCAAACGCGACCTCTAGCACCTTCCCAGCCTTATTTAAGCTGGATCACTCTTTGACCATTCTATGAACGACTAAGCTGATAATAAGCCCGCAAATCGCGCCATCCAGAACCATCCATAATGGCGATGAAAAATATGATAGAAATGTTTCTGACTGGTTTAGTATTTTTTCATAGGCATCACCAATAAACAGCATCAGCGTAAAATTAAACCACGCGCCCATCATTGGCCCCATCAGCCACCATTTGAATTCAATTGGAAACACCGGATGCTTTATATCAACACTTAAAATGCCGACTAGAAGCCCCAGATTTATGCTGTAAAACAGGGTTCCAAACCGGATAGCCCAACCCAGATTTGGTAGCGTATAGATGATGATAACCAAACCCAGAAGGCCCAATATAAAGCCGGTAAGCTTGCCATATGCGGCGCGACTTACCATGGTTCTATGATGTTCTTGCATCAATCAATCTCCCAAACAATTATTGTTGAAAAGTCGATACAATGCCTATCATGCCTCGCAACCAGCCACATTGATCTAAATCAATTTTACAAACATGCAGGTAAAGTGAGAATAAGGCTGGTTCAGGATGCCGCCATCGCAACGGCAATATTCGCGGCCAAACGGGCATTATTCAGCACCAACGCGATGTTCGTTTTTAGCGAGTCACCTCCCGTCAAAGCAACCATATGCTGAAGCAGAAACGGCGTTAATTCCTTACCACTGATTGCCTGTTTGTCGGCCGCTGCCAGTGCCGCATCAATCGCCGCGCTGATGTCGGTTTCGGCAATCGCATCATCTTCGGGAACGGGATTCATAATCACCGCGCCCCCGGCCAGCCCAAATGACCATTTTGCCGATAACATGGCGGCAATCTCTTCTGGCGTCTCGGCGCGGCTTGTCAATTTCAGCCCCGAACTGCGCGACCAGAAGGCTGGCAATTCATCGGTCTGATAGCCAATCACGGGCACCCCCAATGTTTCCAGATATTCCAGCGTCAGGGACAGATCAAGGATCGCCTTTGGCCCCGCGCAGACAACCGCAACATCGCTTTTCGCCAGCTCCTGCAAATCGGCGGAAATATCAAACGTCTGCTGTGCACCGCGATGCACACCGCCAATGCCCCCTGTCGCAAACACCTTGATACCGGCCTTTTGCGCCATAATCATGGTGGCGGCAACGGTGGTGGCACCATGCCCCTTTTGCGCCAGAATATGTGGCAAATCACGGCGGCTCAGCTTCTGGATGTCGCTGTCTGGTGTGGCCAGCCGTTCTAAATCACTTTCATTCAATCCGATTTTGACACGCCCATCAAGCACCGCAATCGTTGCTGGCACCGCACCTGCCGCGCGCACCACCGCTTCCAGCCGCTTGGCGGTTTCCAGATTATCCGGCCATGGCAAGCCATGTGAAATGATGGTCGATTCCAGCGCCACAATCGGTTTGTTAGTGGCGCGCGCATCGGCAACTTCGTCAGTATAGTCAATCATCCTCGGATCCTATGAAACAGGCGCATAATGCGCGTGAATATATGCCGCCGTTATATCAGGATGCACCGCCTTACGGGATGATAAAGTGAATTGCGCCACTGCATGTGCAAAATCCACCCGCGCCGCCCATGCCATTTCATGTGCCCAGCCATAGACAAATCCGGCCAACAGGGCATCGCCAGCACCCGATACATTTACGGCCTGCGTGCTATCTGGTATTTTGGTCACCATATCGCTTTGTGTGACCGCGACAAATCCGTTCGCCCCGTCAGACATGATGATCTGCGCAACCCCAGTCGGGCGCAAGGCGCGCAGCAGAACATCTGTCTTGGCATCTTGACCAAGGCTGGTCAGCACCCGCGCTTCATTCATATTGGCTTTCAAACAGGTGATCTGATCCAGAAAAGGTATCAGCTTTGCCGCTTTTAACGCCGACACACAATCACAGAACACGGCCTTATCCTTGGTACGCGCAAAAATACCTGCCAGCATATCAACAGGCAGATTGGCATCCAGCACCAGCGCGTCAGCTTGCGCGATCACTGGATCAATCGCATCAAGAATGGCTGGCGTCAGACTATCAATCAACCCCATCTGATGCAGTGCCACATGCATTTCGCCTCGGCCATCATGAATGCTGACATAGCTATCACTTTTTGCCCCGTCACGGATGATCGCATGATCCAGCCGCACGCCACCATCAAGACAGCTTTGGCGCAACCGCTGCCCCAGCATATCGTCACCAAAAACGCTGATAAATTGTGGTGCCAGACCCAGACGCCCCAGATTTTCGGCAATATTGCGTCCAACCCCGCCACAGCCAAAATCGACCTCGCCCTTATTCGATTCTTCAAGCACCAGGTCACCATGGGCTGACATTGCCACGACATCGATATTGGCACCACCAATGACCAGGATCGATTTTGATATTGCCGGCGGCTTATCGGGAATGTGGGTCATCGGATATGTCTATCATCACGAAAAAAACAGAAAAGAATAAAGGCGCCTCAGTATGACGCTTTACCCCACATTATGACGCTTTCCTATTGCAAAGTCAGCACCTCCGTAACTGATAACCCAAATGCACCTATAATCGGCATGGCGCATAAGCATAAATGCCTAAAAATTATGCTACATACCGCTTGATTGCATGAATTTTCATCATTTTGGGCAATTATGCCTAATATAACAGCATTCATCTTGCTATTTCATCACCGCCGACGACACTAAGCGCAAATTAAAATCGGGGTCGATATAACGTCCCCAGTCAAACGGAGAATATCATGCGTAGTTTTGTTTCGGTGGCGTGCGCCACTCTGGCGCTGGCCGGTTTCGGTATGGTGTCTGCACCAGCTTTCGCGTCGGACGCGCTCAATAGCGGTGACACAGCGTGGATTTTGACAGCGACCGCCCTTGTCCTGTTCATGACCTTGCCTGGTTTGGCGCTGTTTTATGCTGGTCTTGTGCAATCAAAGAATATTGTTTCGGTGCTGATGCATCATTTTGCCATCGCCTGTCTGATGTCGATCCTCTGGGTGATCGCGGGCTATTCACTGGCCTTTAGTGGTGACGGGGCGTGGTTTGGCGATTTCGGTAATCTATTTATGGGTGGCATCGGGCTGGACAGCATGTCGGGGACAATCCCTGAATCTGTCTTTGCCGCCTTCCAGATGACATTTGCGGTGATTACACCGGCACTGGTGATTGGTGCCTATGTCGAACGCATGAAGTTCTCGGCTGTTCTGCTGTTTTCGGCAATCTGGCTTTTGGTTGTTTATGCCCCTGTGACCCATTGGGTATGGGGTGGTGGCGTCATGGCCGCATGGGGTGTGATGGATTTTGCAGGCGGCATCGTTGTGCATGCCACCGCAGGCACCGCCGCATTGGTATGCGCTGTGGTGCTTGGCAAACGTCGTAATTTCCCTGAATCGGTAACCCCGCCGCATAGTCCGGTTCTGACCATGATTGGTGCCAGCATGCTGTGGGTTGGCTGGTTTGGTTTCAATGGCGGTTCGGCGCTAGGCGCTGGATCGGGGGCTGGCATGGCCTTGCTTGTCACGCATATCGCCGCGGCGACCGCATCGCTGGTATGGATGGTCATCGAATGGGCACGCTTTGGCCGCCCATCGCTTGTCGGTATTGTAACTGGTATGGTTGCGGGTCTTGCAACGGTGACTCCGGCCTCTGGCTATATCGGCGTACCAGGCGGTTTGATCCTTGGCCTTGTTGGCGGTGGTGCTTGTTATCTGGCGGTTGACCTTATCCGCGTCAAGATGAAGATCGATGACTCGCTTGATGTCTTTGCCGTGCATGGTGTTGGCGGCATTCTGGGCAGTCTGCTTGTTGCCTATCTGGCCTTGCCTGCCTTTGGCGGCCTTGGTCTTGCTGATGGCGTCTCGGCATCATCCCAGCTATGGGTTCAGTTCAGCTCGGTTGCCATTACCGTCATCTGGACAGCCTTAGCCAGCTTTGTGATCCTGAAAGTGATTAGCGCGACGACCAATGGTCTGCGCGTTGACACACAGGATGAAATCGAAGGTCTCGACATCACCCAGCATGGCGAATATGGCTATCACACGAAATAGGCATGTGATGACGATTATATCATGAACCGAATAGCAAAGGCGGGGGCACCATCCCCGCCTTTTT
>NZ_CAXBVX010000086.1:0-8375 GCF_963979125.1 uncultured Candidatus Puniceispirillum sp. | reverse complement strand
GCCAGTCCATCCAGTTTGGCGCGAATGTCGCACCCATCGAATAGCCACAGGCATTCAGCCGCGCATGATTATAACCGCGCGCGTCCATAACCCGCGCATGGGCGTCAAACACCGCACCAACCGTATTGCCAACGCGAAAGGCATCATGACAAGCTTCAAGTGCCTCAACACAAGCCGCATGCATATCAATATGCGCATCGAGCGCCCGCCCTATCGGGATCGTGCGCATCATGGCCGCATGATAATGCCGGTATGCCCCCGCCCATTCGAGGGTCAACTGGTCTTCGTCCTGCAATATTTTACGGCCAGAGATATACCGACATAACAACGCATCCTTGCCCGAACCGATGATAAATTCATTGGCTGGATAATCCCCACCACCAGCAAAGATAACCCCCTGCATCGCGGCCAGAATCTCGCCTTCATCCGCCCCTGGCTTTGCCAGCGCATAGGCAGCGTCCAGCGCCGCATCGGATAATTCGCCTGCCCGTTTTATATAGGCAATCTCGTCTGGTGATTTCACCAGACGCAAGCGCGAGATGATCTCCGATTCATCAATCAGCGTGCCAAACCCATCAAGCGCCTTATTAAGGCGCATGGCATTGCGGCCTGTCAGACCATAGGCTTCATATTCAACACCAAATTTTCCATCTTTCAGGCCAAGTTCGATCAGAATGTCACGTAAATCATCAGCTGGACTGGCACCATCACGGTCAACCCAGATACGTATATCCGCAATATTCGAGGTGTTCTGCGCCTGTCGTAAATCAGGCGCGCGCGTCATCAGAACAATCTTGCCATCGGCAGTCAGCACCAAGGTTTGAAAAAACACATAGCCAAACGTATCATATCCAGTCAGCCAATACATCGATTCCTGTCGGAAAATCAGCATGGCATCGAGGCCAGATTTTTGCATCTCGGCCATCACTGCCGTCTTGCGTGCGGCAAATTCGCTGTCGGAAAAATGTAGTGTCATTCGTGTCCCCATCTAGGAATTTGTTGTTTTAAAGACGGCAAGGGTTACATTGCCCATATAATATTCATTTCAGAGCAAATATTCACTCGTTCATTCATTCAGGCGCGGCGCGCATAATCAATGCGGCCAATGATGTTCAGCAATATCTGCGCGGCCAACGTCGTGGTACTGCCGGACAGATCATAATCTGGCGCCACTTCCACCAGATCAAGGCCAATCACATCACCACGTTTAATCAGACCTGCCATCAATTCCAGCACTTCATAATACAAAAATCCACCATGCGACGGCGTGCCTGTACCAGGTGCGATCGATGGATCAAAACCATCAATATCAATCGTGACGTAATAGCGGCCACCTGCCGGAATGCGATCCAGCATAGCCTCAACCCCCATCGCGCGGAATTGGCGCACTGACTGAATATCAGATCCCATTTTACGCGCATCTTCATAACCGTCGCGGGCGGTTGATGACACGTTGCGAATGCCAATTTGTGACAAGCCTGTCACATAGGGTTTTTCAGCCGCACGCCGCATCGGGTTGCCATGACCATAGCGCACACCATGGCGTTCATCGACAAAATCAAGATGCGCATCGATCTGCACCAGATGGAATGGTTCCTGATCAGAAAATGCGTTGATACAGGGAATATTCACCGAATGATCGCCGCCCAGAACAATTGGAATGGCACCCGCTTTCAGAATCGCCCGAACCCCCGTTTCGATATTGGCGTGACTTTGCATGGTATCGGTATGGATAATATCAGCATCACCAATATCAACAATCCGAACCTTGTCTGCTTCAAGATAGGTGACATCATCCTCATGGTCATACGCGCCTGCATGACCAAAAGAAAACAGCGTTGATGCCTCACGGATGCCGCGTGGTCCAAAGCGCGCGCCTGCCCGAAACTGTGTGCCAAAATCAAATGGCGCGCCCAGCACCGCGAAATCAGCATCAATGCTATCCCAGTCAGGCTGATATGGATATTTGCCAAATGTACACAACCCAACAAAAGGCAGGTTTAACCGCCCTTTTTCATATCCATGTCCGCTCATCTGCTAGGCTCCTCACTTCATATGATCGTTAGGCTTGATGACAGCTTTTGCTAGCTGACAGATGCTCAAGAAACTGTCCAAACGCTAATGTAGTTGACCTTATCTTGCAACCACAGATAGCCCTAACGATACCCATATCCATACCCATATAAAGGGATTGCAAATTTGGGCTTTACTCTGATCACATTACGCGCAAAAGATAAGTTTCAGATTGTGTAAAGAGGATTTTCTGATGCTTAACGATGCGCAAAAACAGCATTATGATGACCATGGCTTTGTCGCCCCCATTGATATTTTTACCAATGCCGAAATCACCGCGATCCGCGCCGAGATCGAAGCCGCCGAAAAAAAATGGCATGATGAACTAGCTGGCGCGGGGCGTAACAATGCCCATTATGTTTTGCCAGTGCTTGACGCCATCACGCATGACAGCCGCATCCTTGATGCTGTTGAATGCCTGATTGGCAGGGATATTCTGGTTTGTGGCACAACCTTGTTCATTAAACCGCCGCATACTGACGGTTATGTCAGTTGGCATCAGGACGCCCGTTATATCGGGCTGGAACCGCATAACTGGGTAACGGCGTGGCTGGCGATCGATGATGTCGATGAACAAAATGGCTGTATGCGCATGGTCAGCGGATCACATAAAGCCCCCTTACAAGATCATATTGATACATTTGGTGAGGATAATATCCTGACCCGTGGTCAAACCGTGCCTGACATTAAAATTGAAGATAGCGTCCCTGTCATCATGAAAGCTGGGCAATTATCGCTTCATCACCCGCGTATCGTGCATGGATCAGGCCCCAACCACAGTGACAAGCGCCGGATGGGTTTTGCGATCCAAAGTTATATCGGTGCTGATGTTGATCAGGTCATAGGAAAAATCTGGGTGCAACATGCGCGCGGTGATGATACCTATCACTACCACCAACATGCAGGCCGCCCCATCAAAGCAATGCAGGCTGACGATCTTGCATTCAGACACCAGGCAAATGAGTGCCTTTCAGATATTTTTTACGCAGGCGCCGACAGAAAAGGGAAATTTTGATGAGTCATTTAAATCAGGCGACGGGACAATGTAACATTGTCGAATGCATAACCAATCCGAACCATAATCCAGGCACATTTCCGGACGATGACCGCGTGCTTAGCAACGCCCAGATGGAAACCGCGCAATCAGTCATTGCCGCATGGCCTGACTATACGCCTACGCAATTACTGGAACTAGACCTTGCGGCCAAAGCTTGTGGTGTCAAATCGGTTCTTTACAAGGATGAATCAACACGCTTCGGCCTGCAATCATTCAAGGCATTGGGCGGTGCTTACGCCATTGCCGACGTGTTGAACAGTTTTGTCAGCAATGGTGGCAAAGCCGAAGATTTTACTGCCGCTACGGCAACTGACGGCAATCATGGCCGTTCGGTTGCGTGGGGTGCTCAGCAGGCTGGCTGTAACGCCAAAATATATATCCACGCGCATGTTAGCACAGCGCGCGAAGACGCCATGAAAGCCTATGGCGCCGATGTGATCCGCGTCGATGGCAATTACGAAGCCTCGCTGGCGGCCTGCAAACAAGATGCCGAAAAACATGGATGGCAGCTTGTTTCGGATACATCATGGGATGGATATCTGGATGTTCCGCGTCAGGTTTTGGCAGGTTATTCGATTATTTCAGCCGAAGTCATGGATCAGATGGGGGATAAGCGCCCAAGCCATGCTTTTTTGCCGGTTGGTGTCGGCGGCCTTGCCAGCGGTATTGTTGGTCCATTCTGGAATGATATGGGCGACAATATGTGCAAAGCCATTTCGGTTGAAAGTTCGATGTCTGCCTGTTTCCTTGAAAGCATCCGCAATGATCGCCCAACATTAGTTGATATTGCCGAAGAAACCATGATGGCTGGCTTGTCATGTGGTGAAATCTCGGCTCTTGCATGGGATATGTTGCGCCCCACCCTATCGCATTGCCTCAGCATTACCGATGACGGCGTTGCCCCGCTTATGCAGGCATTCGCGCATGGTCAGCTAACATCGGAAAACACCAAAATCGAGGCTGGCGAATGTTCAACTTCAGGTCTTGCCGCTTTGATTGCCGCGACATCTGATCCGAAAATAAAAGCCCAACTTGGCCTAGATGAAAATTCAACTGTGCTTTTGATAGGTACCGAAGGCGCAACCGATCCGGCACTCTATGGCGAAATCACTGGCATCAACCTCTAGCTTGATAGGGATCTAACATGACCGTAGAACGCGGCTTTACGTCAGAGGAATTTGCACAACGCTGTCAGCGCATCCAACTGGCGATGCACAGCAGAAATGTGAATACATTACTGCTCAGCTCAGAAGCCGAAATTCGCTATTTCACTGGCTTCATGACACAATTCTGGCAAAGTCCAACCCGACCATGGTTCATTCTGATTCCGGCAGATGGCAAACCAACAGCCATAATACCGACAATTGGCGTGCCGCTTATGCAGGATTGCTATGTCGGTGACATTAACAGCTGGCCATCACCAGCCGAAGATGATGATGGCATCAGCCTCGTGCATGACGCCATCAAAAGCCAACTTGGATCACATGGCAGGCTTGGCATGCTCATGGGGCGCGAAACTGCAATGCGGATGCCGCTGGCCGATCTTGATATTTTACGCGCGCGGCTAGGCGATATCGAATATGTCGATATGACGACTGACGTTCAGCATATCCGGATGATCAAATCACCAGCAGAAATTGCAAAATCGCGCCATGTATGCGGCATTGTATCATCTGTCTTTGCCGATTTGCCAAATTGGGTAAAAGCAGGCTTGCCTCTGCGTGAACTGTTCCGCGAATTCAAAATTCGGGCGTTGCAGGCCGGAATTGATGACGTTAGCTATCTTGTCGGTTCAGCAGGCCTAGGCGGCTATTTTGATATTATTGCACCGCCAGATAGCCGAAAGCTTGCCGCAGGTGATGTCTTTATGCTGGATACTGGATGCATATGGGACGGTTATTTCAGTGATTTTGACCGTAATTTTGCCATTGGCCATGCCAGCGAAGAGGCGCAAAGCGCCCATCACCAGCTTTATGACGCCACCCAGGCGGCCTTGGACATTTTAAAACCTGGCATAACAGCGTCTGATTTATTTCATGCAATGGATGGCGTTTTACGTCCAGGCGCAGACGCAAGTGATGGCGGCGGCGATGTTGGCCGTTATGGGCACGGCCTTGGCACGCAACTGACCGAGTCACCATCGCACACAATATGGGACAAAACCGTCATAGAGGCTGGCATGGCACTGACCATTGAACCATCAATTATCTATGGTGATGGATATCTTATGGTGGCCGAAGAAAATTTAGTCGTGACCGATAATGGTTTTGAGTTATTATCACATCGCGCTGCACGTGATCTTCCCATAATCAAATAATGGCCAGTTCATGAAGGAGACAGTAAATGGATGAAAACCGCCCACAAAAAGTATCGTTCAGTCGGCTACCTTTTGATGTTATTGCCCCTCAGGATCAAGCCTTGCAACTTGGTCTTGTGACGCTGGAAACTGACCTGACAATCGAAAATGAATTTCGCTATTTTCTAGGTGATGGCGCGCTTTCGCTCATCCATACGCGTATCGCCTGTGACGATCAGGTCACCGCCGACAATCTGACCATGATGGAAGACCGCTTTGCCGAAGCTTTGTCCCTATTTCCACCTCAATATGCTTTTGATGCGGTCGGCTATGGTTGTACATCAGCTTCGTTACTGATTGGCGAAGCAAATGTTGAAAAGATTATCAAATCACATATAGACACAAAACATGTGACAACACCCATGACCGCCGCCAAGCGTGGCTTGTCAAAACTGGGGGCACGCAATATCGGATTTCTGGCACCCTATATTTCCGATATATCACAAAAGATGTGTAATGATCTTTCCGATGCTGGGTTTAACGTTGCCGCAGCTGCCAGTTTCGATGAAGGTCGCGACTCGATTGTTGGCTGTATATCGCCGCGTGCCATTCTGGCCGCGATCACCGCGGTTGCCGAAAATTCAGCCAACACACCGCTTGATGCTATCTTTGTCGCCTGCACATCGCTGAAATGCGCGCCAATCATCGCCGAAGCCGAAGCAACACTAGGCATTCCGGTGCTGTCCAGCAATTCGGCATTGGCATGGGATATGGCGCGTTTGTCTGGCCTTGCTGTTGGGTCGGCTGGTAAAGGCGCTCTATATAGCTAAATCAGCGTGCCCACATCCTAGCGTAGCAAAATACTGTCATCAATGCTGGCCAGATCACTTTTGCCGCACAGACCCATTGTGACATCAAGCTCCTTATGGATTATTTCCAGCGTCTCGCGCACACCATCCTGTCCACGCGCCCCAAGCCCATAAAGAAAAGCCCGCCCAATCAGAGTTCCTTTGGCACCAAGGGCAATCGCCCGCAACACATCCTGCCCTGATCGAATACCGCTATCCATCCAGACCTCAGTCTTGTTGCCAACAGCATCAACAATCGCTGGAAGTGCCGCAATCGCGGATATCGCGCCATCCAACTGACGCCCCCCATGGTTTGATACAATAATGGCATCTGCGCCAATATTAACAGCGGCTTTTGCATCCTCGGCATCAAGCACACCTTTTATAATCAACTCGCCACCCCATTGTTTACGGATCGCCGCCACATCATCCCATGACAAAGACGGGTCAAACTGACTATTCGTCCAGTGTGCTAAGGACGACATATCCTGAACGCCCTTTACATGCCCCACGATATTGCGAAAAGCCCGACGTTTTGTGCCAAGCATACCAAAACACCATCCTGGCTTTGTCGCCATGTTAATCATGTTTTTTAAAGTCAGCTTCGGTGGCGCGCTCAGACCGTTATGCACATCTTTGTGACGCTGCCCAAGAATTTGTAAATCAAGCGTTATCATAAGCGCCGAACAATTCGCATCACGGGCGCGTTCAACAAGCCGTGACACAAAATCACGATCCCGCATTACATAAAGCTGGAACCAGAACGGTTTGTCCGTATGTTCGGCGACATCCTCGATTGAGCAAATCGACATGGTGGACAAGGTAAAAGGCACGCCGAATTCAGCCGCCGCACGCGCAGCCAGAATTTCACCATCGGCATGTTGCATACCTGTAAGCCCGGTGGGAGCAAGCCCAACTGGCATAGTCACTTTTTCACCAAGCATGGTCATTTCGGTTGATCGTTGGCTTACATCCAAAGCAACACGCTGGCGAAATTTTATCTGCTGTAGATCAGTTTCGTTTGCCCGATATGTTGACTCAGTCCATGACCCACTATCAGCATAATCATAAAACATTTTCGGCACACGCCGTTTTGCAAGCTTTTGCAAATCTTCAATACAGGCAATTTTTGTCATTCATAGAGCCTTTGACGTAAAAGATTAAAGTCTCAGTAAACAGTAACATTGTAAAGTCTATCGGTTACCTTTGAGCATCATATTCATGAAAGCAACTGGTGCTAGCCCAGCGATCACAATCATCAAGGCTGGCAACGCGGCTTGTTCAAGCATTTCGTCCTTGGCAAATTGATATGTAAAGGTCGCCAATGTTTCAAAATTGAATGGACGCAACAATAACGTCATGGGTAGCTCTTTCATGACATCAACAAAAACCAGCAAACCTCCGGCAAACAGGGAACTTCGCAACAGGGGTAAAATGATCCGCTTTATACTGCTTGAATATCCATGCCCAAGAATGCGGCTTGCATTCATCATATTTGGTGGTAAACGCCGGACACCAGACACCATCGCCCCATAGCCAACAGCCTGAAACCTTACGACATAGGCAAAAAGCAAAATTCCAAGCCCGCTCAGCATAATACCTAATATATGCCCGTTGGTGACTGTGGCAATCATGCGGTCGAACACACTAGCAAAAATCAGCACACCTATCGCCAGCATTGTCCCGGGAAAGGCATATCCAAGTGACGATAGTAACGCTAGCCCGCGCACCAATTTACCCGAGCGATATGTTGCGGTCAGCACAATGAAACAGGACACAACCATGACAGTGACCGAGGCCATGCCAGCCACCAGAAGTGTGTTTGACATAATCCCGAAGATTGCCCCAAAGTCAGCATTTGAACGGCTTCCCAGCACAAAACTCAGCAACACCAGAACGGGAATGATAAACCCAAGCACAAGTGGGATCATGCAAATCAACCAGCATACAAACATCTTGCTTCCATGAAGCATGATCGGGGCTACAGGCGTTGGTGGTTTGCCATTGCCAGAAAATTGTTGGCGCGCACGCGCATATAACTCTAATCCCAACAGGCTGATAATGAATACAAAACCCACCAGTGAAATCTGTGCCGCCGCCA
>NZ_CAXBVX010000085.1:0-8397 GCF_963979125.1 uncultured Candidatus Puniceispirillum sp. | reverse complement strand
TTTCTCTTATATCACTGAAATAAAAGCGTTTATCGTGGTAACAGCTCTGGTGACGCTCAAAATGTCGTACAAAATTTCCCCTTCTTACATCCGTAACTGCGATGGTATAGACCATTTTATTCGCCATATTCCTGTTGATGTGCAGTAGCATTACCGTAGTGACAGGATCAGTATATAACTGTGTGCGATGGGCCAGATAATCTGCAAGCTAAGCCATTACCTCTTGAGGAAGCTTCTTTATGAGCGGCTCAAAGGCTAGAAGAGCGAATAGTAGCGTCGCCTTTCCACGCTTCTATAATGGACAGATATGCAAAGCCAACTCAGCCAGTACCACCCTTAATAAGTGGATGAAATCAACTATTGGCAATGGCTATGTTGTGTATGGATTAAGGCATAGCCTCAGAGATCGTTTAAGAGCTGTAGAACAAACACCAGACATCATTGACGCTATTGGTTGGACGACAACAGGCATAAGTCATGCTATGGAAAAAACTATGATTTAGAATATCAAAACAAGCTGACTGTTAAGATCTTATTAGAAAGATTAGACCTTTTTCAGAAAACAAATAGCAGCACCAAAGGCGGTCAGAAACCCTGCTATTGGGAGGATCATCACTGCGTATTTTTTTGGCATGTAGTTCTCTTTAAACTCAATGCCTTTTGCCGTGAATTCAAAATGCCACATTTCCCAGTATTTGCCACGCATACCCTCGACCAGCTCAACCCCGTAAATGATCAAAATGAAGCCGACCAGTATAATCATAAGTTTCCAGAACTGGCGGACATACAGAGCCAGCTTCGCAGGCAATTTTTCATAGATTAAATTTAATGCGATATGTTCATTATCTCTGGCGGTGAGCGAAAGCGCGATGAACATCAACCAGATATTACTTAAAACAGTCAACAGATCCCCCCAAACAGGTGGATTTGCGAACACATATCTCATCATCACAGTATAGAGGGTGAATCCAACCATCAAAGCCAGAAACAGTGAACAAAGTGCCTCTAAAGCACGATGGACAAAACGGTCAATGTGATTCAGGAATTGCCACATAGCTCTCTATTAACTCATGATCTGGGGAAGAAACATCGTCAACTCCGGAATGACGATAATGAAAAACAACAGTAGAAACAGTCCAGCTAGATAAGGCACTAACGCCACCGCTACCGCTTCTAATCGCACTTGCGCGATCGTTGCAGAGGTAAAGTAGGCAACCCCAACCGGCGGTGTTACCGACCCTATTAAGAAGCCAACGATGACAACGACGGCGGCCTGAACCTCAGGAAAGCCAGCTTTCGCCATCACATCAACCAAAACGGGGCCAACGATTATTATATTTACGGCGGAGTCCATCACCATTCCGAGCAGAAAAATGAAAAGCATCAGTGCCAAAATAAAAATCACTGGGGAATCGGTAAGCCCCAATAGCCAAGTCTCGAGATCATTGATGGCACCCAATGAGGTAAGCAACCAGCTAAACGGCCCCGACGCTGCGATGATAATAAAAACCATCGCCGAATTACGGAATGCCCGACGGAAAGCGCCAGCACATTCCTTCCATTTAATAGTACGGTAAACAAACACACCCGTAAATAACGCGACCATCGCTGTGATAGCACCAGCCTCAACGACCGACGCAACACCCCCCATGACTGAACCAACCAAAACCACGGGGATCAGCAACGCAAAAGAGGATCGATAGAACTCTTTACCTGCGCGCTTTATCGAGAACGACTCTTCGCTGCGCTCAAAATCGTATTTTACCGCGAAATAATGGTTGATGAGCATAATCACCACGCCAATCAACAGGCCCGGAATAATCCCTGCCGCGAACAATGACGCAATCGAAATCTCGGTCGCATTGGCAAGAACAATCATCATGATGCTGGGCGGAATGATGCCGCCTATGGTCGAGCTTACGCCTGTAACGGCGGCAGAAAAGGCAGGTGGGTATCCAGCTTTTTTCATCGCTGGTAATACTAAAGCACCAACGGTAGCCGTATCAGCCACTACCGACCCATTCATACCCGCAAAAAACATGCTTACCAGCACATTGACTTGCGCCAATCCTCCGCGCAGTCGGCCAATCAGCGCCCTGCTCAATGCCACGAGCCGATCGGTAATCGTCGCACTGGTCATTAATTCACCTGTCAGCATAAAGAACGCAATCGCTGTCAATGGTACTGAATCAATGGCGGTAAACATCTGACTTGGAATCAAGACAAGAGGCACGGCGTCGGTAATCAAAATATAAAAGAAAGGTATTAGGATTAAAGTGAAGCCAATGGGAGCACCACAAAGGATTAGAAACAGCAATATGCCAAGTAGAAGGATGCTTTCCATGATGACTCACATATGAAGGTTTTGTTTCAGAAAAACCATCTAGGCTAATCCGAAGCCTAGATGATCTTTTCAAAGTTTAATAGATGAATGATTTATAACGCCCCAGCTTCTTCTAGCTGCGCCACAAAACTATCCATGCCTTGTTCCAGAAGCACCCTTTTGGCAACCTCAGGCTCAAATGTGCCCTTCGCATCCAACCACGCACCAATTGCGCCGGCTCTCCATTGAGTCAATTCCGCTTCAGATGGCACATACCACTCTTTCGCAGACTCTTTAATGGCATTTTCACCATTCTTGATCCAAGCGTTATCCAACTCATTGACTTTTTCACCATAGGCATCGGCCGCTTGATGTAACCATTCTCTCTCCTTAGAAGACAGCGCGTTATACTGCTTAGCATCCATCGCCAGAATATTACCAGACCACATGCCACCAATCTCGGTGAAGTATTTTGCAACTTCATGAAGCTTTGCTACATGCTGCCAGGGGCTAGCGACATACTGGCCCTCGACTACACCTGACTGAAGCCCCTGATATAGCTGGCTCCAATCATAAGGTGTGGGAACAGCGCCCCAATTTTTAACGAGCATGAACTCAACTGGGCTCTTGGTAGTCCGCCACTTGAGACCTTTCATATCGTCAGGAACCCGAATCGGTTTGGTAGCATTCCCAAGCTGCCTGAAGCCACCACTCGAATAAACGGAAAGACAAATATGCCCCGCATTCTCAAGTGCCAGCTTACACTGTCGTTCGGCCAGCCAATCATTTGAAATACGCTTAGCATCTTCGAGTGATTTAAAGATGAAAGGCAAATCGAAAATCGCTAATTCTGATCCAAAATTACCATAGTTTGCCGTAGAGCTGGTCCACAGAGCTATAAGTCCTTGGTTCGCCTGTTCACCGCATTTCTGTTCAGCACACAAGCTTTTTTGATAATGTGGTTCGATTTTCATCTTGCCACCGGAAACTTTCTCCAAGGCTGGCATCAATGCTTGATCTATGGCGTCACCGATTGGCATACCCAGCCTACCAGTAGTTCCGAGCTTGAGCACAGTCTCGGCACTCGCACCCTCAACGCCAAATACAATGGCGGCCGCTGTGAGAGTCGTTTTCCAGAAGGAATTCTTTTTCATTTCCTGCTCCCTATGTCGCAAGGCTAGGCCTTGATGTTTGTCTTTGATCAATATCCAATATTGACGTTTGTCATATCTAATCATTCACGGCCACAACGCCGCAAGAAAGGGACAAAGCATTCTATTAATAAGGACAGATAGGCTTATTTCACGCGCCTGAGTTCTAGAAAAATCTAGTGTGGAAACTGCATATTATGTTATTTTTCAATTTCTTGTTTTACCTTTTATAAATTTACAAAACTGCTGAAATACAGGTCTTCACACCTCATAACGTTAAATCTGTCCCTATAAAAAAGCATTTCTGCTCCTTTTATCGAAGTCAGTTTTTTGGATAAGTCAGATATTATAATGTATGACAGCTTACCCGTTTTGAAGCGGCTTAGAAGTTACAGGCCTACGGCACATTAGATTTATATTGAAAATAAGAAAGACCAATATGGCACACCTAACCCCTTATCATCTTGATATATCCGAAGATACGATTGCGACTATAAAAGCACGCGTTGCTTCATATCCATGGCATGAAATGCCGGATGATGGGGGCTGGGATTATGGCGTCAATCTAGATTACATGAAGGAAATCTGCGCATATTGGGTCGAAGAATTTGACTGGTACAAACAACAGGCGGCTATCAACCGGTTTGATCAATTTACAGCGCCTGTTGATGGTGTTGATTTACATTTTATTCACGAAAAAGGTAGTGGACCAAATCCTAAACCACTGATTATCAGCCATGGGTGGCCTGGCACAGTCGTTGAATTTCTTGATTTTATTGACTTGCTAGCTCATCCTGAACGATTTGGTGGTGATGTCAAAGATGCTTTTGACGTAGTGGCGCCATCATTACCTGGTTTTGGATTTTCCGGCAGACCACCGCGCCCTTGGGGACCCCGCCGCATGGCCAAGGCCTTCAACAGCCTGATGACTGATACGCTTGGCTATGACAGCTATATAGCGCAAGGCGGCGATTGGGGTGGAGCTGTTTCCAGCTTTCTTGGGTATGACCATCCCTCCACCTGCCAGGCCATTCACATTAATATCCTGACAATGCGCCACCCTGACGGGCCGCAAACACCAGCAGAGCAGGCCTGGGCCGACCAGTTCGAGATCGATCAGATCATGGAGAACGGCTATCGCACACAGCAGGCCACGCGCCCCCAAACGCTCAGTTACGCCATGATGGATAGTCCAGTTGGTGTTGTCGCTTGGATTCTGGAAAAGATGAATTCATGGTCGGATACGGTCGGAAATGATGTTGAAAGCGTGTATAGCAAAGACCAGCTTTTGACCAATATCATGGTCTATATTGTTACACGCACGTTTAATACGGCATCATGGATTTATTACGGACGACGCGAAGAAGGTGGGCGTGTCCTCTCACCCGAAGGACGGCGTGTTGAGGTGCCAACCGCCTGTGCAGTATTCCCAAAGGAATTACTGGCATGGCCGCCGAAAACCTATGCCGAGCGTCTTTATAATGTCACCCAATGGACCGAAATGCCACGTGGTGGGCATTTTGCGGCAATGGAACAACCAGAGTTGCTGATCGCCGATATCCGAAAATTCGCCCGCAGTTTGGGATAGGCTGAGCCTTGTGCCAGATTTAATGCTGATGACCATCATCTATAACTTGCAATCACGAAGGAGCGTTTTATGTCCCAGACCAAGACACATTTCCATTCTATAAAAGACACCATCAGCCTGACAACACAGGCATTTATTGACGGGGTCTATTGTGACGCCGCCGGTGGTGACAAGCTTGAAACCTCAAATCCAGCAACTGGTGAAAAGATCACCAGCTTTGCCCATTGTAAAGCCGCCGATGTGGATCGTGCTGTTGCCGCTGGCCGCCGTGTTTTCAATGAAGGTACATGGTCACGTTCAGCTCCAGAATATCGTAAGGACGTGCTATTAAAACTAGCTGCATTGGTTGAACAGAACAAAGAAGAACTTGCTGTTCTGGAAAGTATTGATGCTGGTAAAACGATTACCGACTGTCTGCATGAGGTTGGTACCGAAGCTCCGGCTTTTTTCCGCTGGTATGCTGAATTGGCTGATAAGACGTTTGGCAAAATTGCCCCGACTGGCGATGACGCAATGGCGCTTATTGTCAAGGAACCAGCTGGGGTTGCGGGGGCTATCCTACCGTGGAATTTCCCATTCTTGATGGCGGTGTGGAAAATCGCTCCGGCGCTTGCGGCTGGCTGTTCGATTGTGGTGAAACCAGCCGAACAAACCCCGCTTAGCACGATCAGACTTGGCGCATTACTGAACGAGGCTGGTGTACCAGCTGGTGTGGTGAGCATTCTGCCCGGGCTTGGCGAGACAGCTGGTCAGGCAATTGGTATGCATAACGATATTGACACTGTTTCCTTTACCGGTTCAACCGAGGTTGGACGAATGTTCATGCGCTATTCGGGTGATAGTAATCTGAAAAGTGTTGGTCTTGAAATGGGTGGAAAAAGCCCTTTCATCGTTCTTGATGATGCGGTTATCAATGATGATCTGATCGAACATGCGGCGATGGCTGCTTTCTGGAATGGTGGACAGAATTGTTCGGCTAATATGCGGCAGATTATTGCCAAGCCGCTTGTTGATGATTTCATGGAAAAAATCTTAAAACGTGTTGCCGCTTTCCAACTTGGCGACCCTCTGGATCCGGAAACAACTATTGGGTCAATGATTACGCCGGAGCATAAGGCGCAGGTCATGAGCTATATTAACAAGGGAACAGCTGAAGGCGCCAAACTTGTCGTTGGCGGTGATGTTGATGGCCCCGGCCAGTTCATTGCACCAACTGTATTTGATGGGGTTACAAATGATATGACCATAGCACGCGATGAAATTTTTGGCCCCGTGCTTGGCGTTATGCCAGTCGCGTCACCTGAAGAAGCGCTCGCAATCGCAAGTGATACTGACTATGGCCTCCATGCTACCGTTTTTACTCGTGATATTGATCGGGCTATTTCGATGGCACGACGGTTACCATGCGGAACAGTTTCGGTGAATGGATTTTCCGAAGGCGATATTAAAACGCCTTTTGGTGGATATAAGCAATCTGGTTCGCTGGCACGAGATAATGGAACCGAGGCGCTGGAACAATATATGCAAACCAAAACTATCTGGATCACGACTGGTGGGTAATTTGCTAACAAAAGTCCATTCGTGATAACATTTCTATGATTGCTAATTATTACCATGGAATCAGCGCTGATCCATAAAAGTATGAATTTGGCTCATTGCTGGAGGTGAAGATGGGTTCACAAGACGCTTTATCAACAGTCACCTCCTCAGAGGTTGGTAAAAAGGATCTTGTGCGCCGGGCTATTTGTTCACGCATTATCAGGGGTATCTATCGCGAGGGCGAGAAAGTGCCGTCATGCCGCGAAATTGCAAACCAATTACAAGTTTCGAAAAATAGCGCCTATGAAGCCTATTCGGATCTGGTCGGTATTGGGATTCTGCAATCACACAACAGGTCTGGATTTACCGTGGGCATGACGCCTTCGGCAAACAACCCAAATGTTGCTCAGCTTTATGCCGAAGAATCTTCACCGCAATCACAACCTCCAATAGTAACAGCCAATTGCCGGTTACCAGAACCCAAATTACGTGCGAAGCAACCCAAGAACTGGACTGAATTCCGGTTTCCTTTCGTTTATAACCAAATTGATACTGAATTATTTCCGATTGAGGCATGGCGGGAATGCTCACGTCTTGCTCTTGGACGAAAAGCCCTGCCAATTTGGACTAGTGAAGCGGTAGATATTGATTGCCCTGATCTGGTATTCCAACTCCGCCAGCGCCTACTACATTACCGCGGAATTGACGTTAGTGAAGATGAAATCCTGATTACCGTTGGCGCACAGCATGCACTGAGTATCATAGCGACATTATTCAATGATGACGATCGACCCATTGCCTTTGAAAATCCAGGCTATCAAGAAGCGCGTCATCTATTTCACCTCTATAATAATAAAATCGAATATGTTGATGTTGGGCATAACGGTCTTAATACAGATAGCTTGCCAGAAAATTTCAAATTTGTATATGTTACGCCTGGATGCCAATTCCCGACCATGGTTGTCATGCCTGAAGAACATCAGTTGCAATTGATCCATAAGGCTGAAGCGGCAAACGCAATGGTGATTGAGGATGATTACGAAATTGGCCTTGTTGGCCACTTAAAGTTACGACCAGCCTTAAAGTCACATGATAAGACTGGCCGCGTGATTTATGTGGGCAGCCTCTCCAAAACCTTGTCACCAAGCATTCGCATGGGATATATCGTCGCCCATCCAGACATCATCAAGTCGGTTAAAATTATCCGCAGTCTAACGGTTCGGCACCCGCCAAGCGTAGTTCAGGAAACAACAGCAATATTTCTGGCGCATGGGTATCATGATGCGCATCTAAAGAATTTACGGCAAATCTACTCTGAGCGCTGGCATATTATGAATGAGGGGATAAACCGTCATTTGCCGATGTTTTCCCGGGGTGGTGCAACTGGTGGCACCTCTTTCTGGCTCGCTGGACCGCCACAATTTGATGCAGACGTTTTTGCAACCCGGCTTCAAAAACGTGGCGTGCTGATTGAGCCTGGTCACATTTTTTTCGATAGTGGAAACCCTAAGAACTTTTTCCGGATTGGTTTTCCATCCGTTGCTGGTAACAATATAGATGTTGGCTTGAGACAAATTGGTCAGGAAGCAAAATCGATGTTACGCTGAAGTAATATTTGATTTGCCAGCCAACTAAGTAAAAGCTCTGAGGTTTGAATGCCAAGGCCTTTTAGTGAAGACATGTTGTTTATAAGCTTTGCGCATTCGTTTGCTGGGATAATCTTGCAAACTAGCTTAATAGCAGAAGTTTCTAGCCTTCGACTTGCCTTATGCAGGTGTCGAACTTGCCCCGGGCAC
>NZ_CAXBVX010000084.1:0-8413 GCF_963979125.1 uncultured Candidatus Puniceispirillum sp. | reverse complement strand
AGCAGCTTTATACATGCCTTCAATATCAAGACCACCTTTTCCGGGAATAAAGTCCAAATCAAGACCGCCAACACGTGCTGCCGCATTATGCAGAACGTTAAACCCGTTCCACCCCTTTACAACAACGCCATAGGCTTCGGCAATCTGACGCGCAGTGGCAAGAACAGCGGCGCCATCCTCGCGGCTAAGTGCGCCCATGCCAATGATAATCATTGGCCGCTTGGCGCGTTTAAGAACATTTGAAAATTTGTTAGAACCATCCAAAATGGCCGAAAGTATCGCCGTATCATCACCAAGATGTTTTGTGTCATAGGTAAGATCACTATCAGCACCCACAACGCCAACGGGCATATTTGTGGCCAGCCAGTTACGACGAATACGGGCATTCAAAACAGCCGCTTCTTCTCGCGGGTTGCTTCCAATAATCAACAACGCATCAGCGTCATCAATACCAGCAATCGTCGAGTTAAATACGTAACCAGCACGTGACCCGCCAATTTTAGCCCCATCCTGACGACAATCGATATTCACCGAACCAAGACGCTGCATCATCGCCTTTAGGGCAAACATGCTTTCAGCATCTGCTTGGTCACCTGCAATCGCAGCAATTGTAGATGATTTTGCTTTTTTCAGTTTTGCCGCCATGGTTTTAAAAGCGTCATCCCAGCTAGCTGGATGCAGACTGCCATTCGCGCCACGCAAATAAGGCTGATCAAGACGTTGACGGCGCAACCCATCGATTGCATAGCGGGTTTTATCCGAAATCCATTCTTCATTTACATCTTCATGCAAACGCGGCAATACACGCATGACCTGTGATCCACGCGCATCAACACGAATATTGCTACCGACTGCATCCATCACATCAATAGATTCGGTCTTGCTAAGTTCCCACGGACGTGCCGTAAAAGCATAAGGGCGCGATGTTAACGCTCCAACAGGGCAAAGATCGATCACATTTGCCGACAACTCAGATGCTAGGTTTTTTTCAAGATAGGTTGTGATCTCAACATTTTCACCACGGCCAATAGCGCCCAACTCTGGCACACCAGCAACTTCGGTTGCAAAGCGAACACATCGCGTACAATGAATACAGCGCGTCATAACCGTACTGATCAGCGGGCCCATATGCTTATTTTCGACGGCGCGTTTATTTTCTTCAAACCGTGATCCATCATGACCATAGCCCATTGCCTGATCTTGCAAATCACATTCGCCGCCCTGATCGCAAATAGGACAGTCAAGTGGATGATTAATAAGCAAAAACTCCATAACGCCTTCACGCGCCTTTTTGACACGATCTGTATCGGTGCGAATGACCATGCCATCACCAGCAGGCATTGCACATGACGCAACCGGCTTTGGTGCGCGTTCCATATCGACCAGACACATACGGCAATTACCAGCAATCGACAAACGATCATGATAACAAAAACGCGGCACTTCAACGCCAGCAGCTTCACAGGCATGAAGCACAGTTGATCCGTCTTCTACTTCGACTTCAACATCATTAACGGTCAGTTTTGGCATCGTAATTAATCCTTTATTCAGCTGCCGCTACGGCGTCACCAGCATGACGCGCAGCAATACGACGCTCAATCTCTGGTCTGAAATGTTTAATAAGACCCTGAATTGGCCAAGCGGCTGCATCACCAAGCGCGCAAATCGTATGACCTTCAACCTGTTTTGTAACTTCATATAATGTATCGATCTCATGCGGCTCAGCTTCACCGCGCACAAGTCGTTCCATCATCCGCCACATCCAGCCAGTGCCTTCACGGCATGGCGTACATTGGCCACATGATTCATGCTTATAGAAATAAGACAGCCGTGAAATGGCCTTCACCACATCAGTACTTTTGTCCATGACAATGACACCAGCAGTCCCAAGACCTGTTCCAGCTTCACGAAGCGCATCAAAATCCATAGTCATAGTTTCACAAATATCTTTGGGCATCATCGGCGTTGACGACCCGCCTGGAATAACAGCTAGCAAATTATCCCATCCACCACGAACGCCACCAGCATGCTTTTCCAGCAACTCTTTCAGTGGAATGCCCATTTCTTCTTCAACATTACATGGCTTGTTTACATGGCCGGAAATACAAAACAGCTTTGTGCCAGAGTTGTTTTCTTTACCAAGACCCGCGAACCAATCACTGCCCCGACGCAAAATGGTCGGTGCAACGGCAATGGATTCAACATTATTGACCGTTGTCGGACAACCATATAGCCCAACCCCTGCCGGAAATGGAGGTTTCAACCGTGGCTGACCTTTTTTACCTTCCAGTGACTCGATCAATGCGGTTTCTTCACCACAAATATAAGCACCAGCACCGCGATGAAGATAAATATCAAAAGCCCAGCCTGATTTAGCCGCATTTTTGCCAAGCAACCCTGCTTCATAGGCTTCGTCAATGGCTGTTTGCAGACGACGCGCTTCATTCACGAATTCACCACGGATATAGATATAGGCTACGTGGGCACGCATGGCAAAACCAGCAACAACACATCCTTCCAACAATTTATGCGGTTCATGGCGGATAATATCACGGTCTTTACATGTACCCGGTTCGGACTCATCGGCATTAACCACAAGATAATGCGGACGGTCTTTGACCTCTTGCGGCATGAATGACCATTTTAAACCTGTTGGAAAACCAGCCCCGCCGCGGCCACGCAGTCCAGATGCCTTCATGCGATCAACAATTTCATTATGACCAAGTTTCAGAATAGCCGCTGTATTGTCCCAATCACCTCGTTTTTTGGCACCCGCAAGCATGGCATCATCCCAGCCATAAATATTGGTGAAAATGCGATCAGCGTCTTTAAGCATTGGCTGCTCCTGACTTTGTCTTGGCTTTCTTCTTTGGTTTTAATCCATTCAGGCTTGTGGCACCCCCGCTGGCTTCCGAACCAGAACGACCAAGAACCGACCCAACGGCAAGCGGCGCGTCTTTTTCCAGCGAATCAAGCAATTTGCCTGTTGTTTGGTAATTTAAATCTTCATAGAAATCATCATTGACCTGTAAAATGGGTGCATTGACACATGCACCTAGACATTCAACTTCAAGCAATGAGAAACGCCCACAATTAGATGTTTGCCCAGACGTAATATCATACCGGTCTTTAATGCAGCGCATCATCTCGTCAGAGCCACGAAGCCAGCACGGTGTTGTTGTACAGGCTTGCAGAAAATATTTTCCAACCGGTTTCAGATTGAACATTGTATAAAAGGTCGCCACCTCAAGCACGCGGATCTTTGCCATATTCAGCTTTTCAGCGATCAGCTCAATAGCTTTCATTGGGATCCAGTTTTCATGCTGGCGCTGCGCCATATCAAGCAATGGCATCACCGCACTGGCCTGACGGCCTTTAGGATATTTGCCAATAATACGCTTAATCTCTGCCTCATTTTCGGCCGAAAAGGCGAATGAGTCAGGCTGATCTTCAGCAATGCGGGCTTGAATGCTCATCTATCAATCTCACCAAAAACAATATCAAGCGATCCAATGATCGCAACCGAATCTGCCAGCATATGGCCACGTGACAAGTAGTCTACTGCCGCCATAAAATAAAACCCTGGCGCCCGAATTTTGCACCGATACGGCTTGTTTGAGCCATCTGCAACAAGATAGACCCCAAATTCGCCCTTTGGCGCTTCAACAGCCGTATAGCTCTCGCCCTCTGGCACATGAAACCCTTCGGTATAAAGCTTGAAGTGATGAATAAGCGCTTCCATCGAATTCTTCATGTCACCACGATGTGGTGGCGTAACCTTGTTATTTTTGGCCAATACCGGACCTTCGGGCATATCGGCAATACATTGGTGGATAATCCGCAAGGATTGACGCATTTCTTCAATGCGCACCAGATAACGTGCATAGCAATCACCAGTCTTGCCAATCGGTATGTCAAAATCCATTTCGGCATAAACATCATAAGGCTGGCTTTTACGCAAATCCCACGGCACACCTGAAGCACGGATACACGGACCTGACATACCAAGATCAAGCGCTTCTTTTTCACTGATCACACCAATATCAACTGTGCGCTGCTTGAAAATACGGTTATCGGTCAACAAAGTTTCCATATCATTGATGAAAGACGGAAAATTATCTGCCCAGTCACCAATCTCTTCCAGCAAACCTGTTGGCAGGTCCTGATGCACACCACCAGGCCGGAAATAAGCCGCATGCAAACGTGCTCCACAAGCGCGTTCATAAAAACCCATCAATTGTTCGCGCTCTTCAAAACCCCATAAAAGCGGCGTCATCGCGCCAACATCAATAGCAAAGGTCGTCAAATTCAAAAGATGGTTTAAAATACGACCAATTTCACAATATAACACGCGAATGAATTGTGCGCGGCGCGGCACTTCGATTGCCAGCGCTTTTTCAATCGCCAAGGCCCATACATGCTCCTGATTCATTGGCGATACATAATCAAGCCGGTCAAAATATGGTAACGCTTGTAAATAGGTCTTATGCTCAATCAGCTTTTCGGTACCACGATGAAGCAAACCAATATGGGGATCGGCGCGTTCGATTACCTCGCCATCCATTTCAAGCACAAGGCGAAGCACACCATGCGCCGCCGGATGCTGGGGACCGAAATTCATCGTAATTGGCTTAATTTGCATTTCCGCCATAACTAACCCCTAATTTGCATCACTGTTTTTGTCAGACTCTTCAGCATCAATCGCATGCTGCATACCTTCCCACGGACTCAGAAAATCAAAATCACGGAATTCTTGCACCAGATGGACTGGTTCGTTAACCACACGGCGTTGTGTATCATCATACCGAACCTCGACATGACCGGTCAGCGGAAAGTCCTTGCGTAGCGGGTGACCTTCAAATCCATAATCCGTCAACAAACGCCGCAGATCAGGATGACCCGCAAAGAAAATACCAAACATGTCCCATACTTCACGCTCGGCCCAATTAGCTGCCGAAAAGACGCCTGTTACAGATGGTACTGACTGACCTTCTGAGACTTCCGCCAATATACGCAAACGCATGTTATTGCTGATCGACAAAAGTTGATACACCATTTCAAAACGGGCAGGACGCTCAGGATAATCAACCGCTGTAAGATCAGAAAGTTGGTTAAAGGCAACATGATTGTCATCACGCAATTTCGACAACACGTTTGCAATATCGTTTGAACTGATCCGCACCAACACTTCATCGTTGGTTGCGGTTACCGTCTCACAAATATCATCCAAAATATCACGCACATAGTTTGCCATAGTCGCAAGTGGTGCTTCGGCATAGATGTCGCCGGCAACATCGTCATTCTGTTCAATGTTGTTCATTTTGGATGGCCCTAAGTTCTGGCAATTGTAGCTGTACGACGAATTTTCTTTTGTAGTTGCAAAAGCCCATAAATCAGCGCTTCGGCAGTTGGTGGGCAGCCCGGCACATACACATCAACCGGCACAATACGGTCGCACCCACGCACAACAGCGTATGAATAATGATAATAGCCGCCGCCATTGGCACATGACCCCATTGAAAGCACCCACCTAGGCTCTGGCATCTGATCGTAAACACGACGAAGCGCTGGCGCCATTTTATTCGTCAAAGTGCCCTCAACAATCATCACATCCGACTGGCGCGGACTTGGCCGGAACAACATACCATAGCGGTCCATATCATAACGGCTGGAGGCGGAATGCATCATTTCAACCGCACAACAAGCCAAACCGAAAGTCATCGGCCAAAGTGAACCTGAACGCGCCCAGTTAAACAATTTGTCTGCCTTGGCAATAACAAAACCACGATTGGTAATTTCATCACCAACCGCCTTTAGAATCGCGTCTTGATCAGCCCCTGGCGGAATTGGTGGCGCGTTATTCGGATCTATTACTCCCATTCTAACGCTCCCTTTTTCCATTCGTAGATAAACCCAATTGTCAAAACCCCTAGGAAAATCATCATTGACCAGAAACCGAACATACCGATACCGCCAAGCGAGACAGCCCACGGAAACAGGAAAGCGACTTCAAGATCAAAAATAATAAATAGAATTGCCACAAGATAGAAACGGACATCAAATTGACGACGCGAGTCATCAAATGCATCAAACCCGCATTCATAAGCTGTCATTTTTTCTTCGTCAGGTCGCTGCGTGCCAAAGACAAAGGCTGTCAGAACAAAGGCTACAGACAAGCCTACAGCAATAGCAAAGAAAACAGCTATCGGCAGATACTCGGAAAGAAATTCAGACACTTTTTTCTCCCGCGAAAAACAATAAAACAATTGCTTTGAAATAAGTCAGCGCACCCGTAAAAGCAAGTAACATCTGGCTTTTTTTGCAAATTGGAACCGTATATTTCAAATATGCAAATAATAATGGTTCGCATTCGCATAATGCGTATTTAACCAGCCAATCTATTTGGCCGCACATCAAGCTGATCATCATCATATTTTTGAAGTAGCTGTTGCATTTTCTTTGGAAGGGCGGCATTCCGGTGATAAGCAAAGAATATCAAGGAAAAGAGAAGGCTCATGCAAAAACAATCAGCAATGCTATTAGTCCTGCTAGGTGGATCCTGCATGAGTTTTGTTGGTCTGTGCATGCGCTTGATTGAGGCCGCCGAAGGGTTCCAGATTTTGATGTATCGGTCAATGAGCCTGTGTGCAATGGTCGCATTGGTTTGTTGCCTGCGTCGCCGCGTCGGCTTTTTTCATTTTCTGCGCGGGCTTGACCGACACGACATTCTAATGGGTGCGGCGCTGTCAATCGCCTTTGCAACTTATGTTTTTTCGATGCTATTTACTTCGGTTGCCTCAACCTTGTTCATTATAACCATCGCCCCCTTCATGGCGGCAATTATTGGCTGGGTCTGGATTGGCGAAAAGCCGCATCCTGTAACATGGTTTGCCATGATAGGCGCTATAGGTGGGGTTAGCCTGATGATTGGCGATGGCATTGAGATGGGGCATACCCTTGGCAATCTTTTGGCGCTTTTATCAGCACTTTGCTTTGCCGTGATGCTTGTTCTGGCAAGACGCAGTGGCAAACAAGATGTGCTTGGCGGCACATTTTTGGGTGGCTTTTTTGCCTTGCTTATCGGTTTCGTTGCCAGTTTGTTAACAGGTGCTGGCATTGATGTTAGCCCCCATGATCTTGGAATTATGCTGTTCATGGGGGCCTTTACAATCGGTATTGGCATTGCCTTTGTGACATGGGGCGCCAGTTATGTTCCAGCTGCCGAGGTAAGTTTGCTGGTTTTGATCGAGAGCGTTCTTGGTCCGATCTGGCCATGGCTTTTTCTTGGTGAGACCTTAAGCGTTATGGAAATCATTGGCGGCGCAACAGTAATGCTTGCGGTAATAATGATGACAATGTTTACCCGTAAATCCATTCCTGTTACGTCACCATAAAGGCCAAGTGACTCTAAGCAAAGGATATGAATGATGGACAATAATTTAGAAGCCATACCGCAAATGCCCCTAATCCTGGGATGGGCTGGCGTTATTCCCTTTGGCCTTGCTACGGTGGGCGCGCATAGCGGTGTTTCGGTTTTGGTGCTTTATGGGTTGCTTGGCGGCACTACCTATGCGGCAATCATCTTGACGTTTCTAGGTGCCGTGCATTGGGGGCTAGCGATGCGCGATGACCGGCATCCAGCATGGTATGTTTGGTCGATCACTCCAGCCTTGCTGGCTTGGGCAACTTTACTGATTTTTGATGTAGAATTAAGACTTCTGGGTCTCATACCACTTTATGGGTTGGCTTGGTCAGTTGACCGTCAGGCTTTCATAAAAGGGTTGATACCCGCGTGGTATATGCGTCTGCGACATGGCCTTACAACTGGCGCTGTTATTTGCCTGTCAGCCTTACTTTTGGCTTAGCCATCACTTCCATCATCCGCGAGAGCGCACCATAATCACATTGCCTATGACAACAAGAGCAAGCCCGCTTAGCGCGTACCAAGTCCATATATAGGATTCTAGAAACGTCGAAATCATTAAGGCAAAAACTGGAAAAATCACCGTTGCATAGCCAGTGCGCCCTGCCCCAATCCGGCCAATCAGCATAAGATAAGCGCTGAATGTGAATACTGATGAAATCAAAGCAAGCCAGATCAAACTTGTGACATAAACAAATGTGGGCTCGATGATAAATTCCTGACCTCGGAAAATCGAAAGAATACCCAGATAACAAGCACCATACAGCATGCCCCAGCTAGCCGTACCGATAACTGAAAACCCTGCTTTCTGCGCCGAAGCCGACACCATATTGCCCGTGCAGAAAAACAATGTGCCCATGAAGCACAGGAGAATCGTCAGAACTGCCGTTTCAGAGATTTGAAGCTCTGGCCAGAACAACAATGCAATCCCGCCAATACCAACCAGCGCCGCAACCAGATGCGTCTGTTTTGGCGCTGTCCGCGTCAGCG
>NZ_CAXBVX010000083.1:0-8636 GCF_963979125.1 uncultured Candidatus Puniceispirillum sp. | reverse complement strand
ATCGCTGTGCAGGCGTAAGGCCTCGGCAACCTGTTGACCAATATGCAATGTCGGGGTGAGTGACTGACCAGAATTTTGGGGAATGAGAGCCAATCTTCCCCCTCGGATTGCCTGTAGGTCATCGCGGTCAAGTTTGAGCATATCAACGCCATCAAAACTTACACTACCGTCAAGAGCACGAAGACCACGTTTGAAATAGCCAAGCGCGGCAAGGGCTAGCGTGCTTTTACCGGAACCGCTTTCACCAACAAGGCCAACACTCTCGCCGCGTTTGATGGTAAGGCTGACATCGCGTAGCACTTTGATCACCTTGCCGGAACGGCTGGAATAGCCAATCGACAAATTCTTGATATCAATAAAGGCTTTTTCACTCATGCTACATTGGTGCCTTTTGTGCACGATCAATACCCAGCGCTTTGGCGAGGGCATCTGCGGTTAGGTTAATGCCTATAATTAGCGACGAAAGTGCGATCACGGGACCAATGACACCCCATGGTGCAAAGGACATGAAACCGCGCGCATCAGAAATCATCAAACCCCAGTCTGGTGTCGGTGGTGACACACCAAAGCCCAAAAATGACAATGACGAAAAGGCTAACAACATCCACGACCACCGCATGGCGCCTTCTACCATCAGCGTATCAAGCACGTTTGGTAGTAATTCACGCCATATAATGCTGATCCGGCTGTGCCCCCGGGCTTTGGCCGCCCATACAAAATCGCGGGCGATCACATCATGGGTTGCGGCACGGGCAATGCGAATGACAGGAATTCCATAGAAAAAGGCCAGTGTTGGAATGAGTACCTCGACACCACTGCCAAAGGTCACGATCAGTACCAGCATTTTCAAAATCCAAGGTAGCGACAGAAACGCATCGACAACCCGCATTAGCACTTCGTCAAGCCGTCCGCCAACCAAACCAAAAAGAATACCTGTAAAACCGCCCCAGATAACCGCTAGTGGGGTTGCTACACCAGTTACCAATAATGCCTCGCGTCCACCCATTAGGGTACGGGAAAATACATCCCGACCAAGATGGTCAGCCCCAAGCCAGTGAATATTGTCAGGTGCCGAAAGCATGAGAGCAGAATTCTGCAATTTAAAATCAAATGGGATTATGTAAGGGCTAATCAGCGCCAGCACAACATGGAACAGAACCAGCGACAAGCCAATCGCGCCTGACGGTCGCGATACAAGATCTTTGAGAACTGTAATCGCACGGAAGCTGGATTCGGTTTTTGGGGCGAGTGCTACAGCCATTAGTTTCTCGTATACATGGTGCGTAGTTTCGGATTGGCGATCATGGTGAGTAAATCTGCAGCCAGATTGACACAGACATAGACGCTGGCCACAATCAGCGCAATTGATTGCACTACAGGCAAGTCGCGGTCTGAGATTGAGTCGATCATTAGCCGGCCAAGCCCGGGATAGTTGAACACCACCTCAATCACAACAACACCACCAAGTAGCCACGCAATCGTTAAAGCAACAACATTAATCGCTGGCAACAACGCATTTGGCAGAGCATGACGGAACACCATCTGCCAATAGGGAACACCTTTTAGTGTTGCCATCTGCACATAATCACTTGCCATGACTTCGATCACGGATGAGCGTACCATCCGCATGATATGCGCGCACATCACCAGCGACAGTACGATCACAGGTAACAGTATTTCAGGAAAAAATTCAGATGCTGGCGCACTAGCAGATGTTAAGACGATACCTGGTAACCATCCCAGCCAAATGCTGAAAATCAATATAAGCAAAGTTGCCGAGACAAATTCTGGAATGGTCATAGCAAAAATAGCTAATGTCGAGACAAATAAATCTGGCAGTCGATCCCGCCACAGGCCAGTAATTACCCCAAGGAAAAGTGCCAATGGCACGCCTACACCCATAGCGCATAGCGCTAGTAAAAGTGAGTTTTTCAAGCGGTCGCCAACAATTTTGCTGATTTCTGTTTTACCATCGACGGCAAGGCCAAGGTCGCCTGTAACCGCGCCGCCAGCCCATTCGCTAAAACGGTCAATAGCGGGACGATTAAGGTCAAGATCCTTGCGGCATTGGGCCAGCAATTCGTCATCCGCCTGATATTCGCCCAGATATTGAGTGCAGGCGTCTCCGGGAAGTATTTCCACGCCAGCAAAAATGATTAAAGACACCAGACAAACGGTAACAAGGCCCAGAAAAACGCGTCTTATCAACATGAATAGCATGTATGATGTCCCCCCGTTTGGGTAAAAACCCACTAATTCAAAAGCTTTTATTATGAAGGCCAGTGGAATTCCGAGATTGTTTCGGGATCAACACTGGCCCACATTTCAGTTTGTAGCCTGTTTACCTAGACTTGTTTAAAACCTGACTATTTCACTGTCACTTTGTGCCAGCGAATAGTGTGGTTTTCAACAGCATCGATGCCACTTACCCGATCATTCATCACATATAGCTTTGAAACATGATAGGGGATCAATGTGCCAGCGGTTTCGTAAAGATGCTCCTGCGCTTTTACATAAAGAGCTTTACGCTTGTTAAAGTCCAACTCACGGCGGGCATTGCCAAGCAAGGCGTCAAAGGCCTCATCCTTGTAATAGGACTCGTTCCACTTTGCTGTAGAAAGATAGATCTCATGCAATGCGGAATCAGCAGGACGCTCATTCCAGCGCGTTGCTGAAATTGTCTTTTGCATCCATGTGTCACTCCAATATCCGTCTGATGGAACCTGCTTGATGGTTACACGGATTCCAGCTTCAGCAGCCTGTTGCTGATATGCCTCGGCAAGAATTGGCCAAGTTGGCTCCAATGTTGCGACATAAACCTCAACATCAATACCATTTGGATATCCCGCATCGGCCAACAATTTTTTTGCTCCGGCAATGTCCTGAGGACATTTTATGTCAGCATGATACTGGTCATCAGGCTTTACGGGTGTGTCACAAGCAACTGTAGCTGCCCCACCCATAATCAGTTGAACTAGATCTTCTCGGTCAGCTGCCATACGCACAGCCTGGCGAACGCGTACATCGTCAAATGGTGCAACGTCGGTGCGGAACACTAGACCACGCCAGTTTCCTGTTGGCACTTCCATAAGCTTGAATTTGCTACTACTAGCGAACATAGGCTTTTGCTGATTTGTCACAGTGTTTTCAAAATCAATCTGACCACCAAGCAAGGCCTGCATACGTGCCTGTCCATCACCGATGCCAATGATTTCCATTTTGGCAACGCCTGGTGCGCCTTCCCAGTAATCCATATTGGCTTCTAGCTTGGTGACGCCGGCAGCATCATAGCTGACCAGTTTGAATGGGCCGGTGCCAATGCCTGAAGTAGCGATTGAGTCACCAGATCCTTCAGGAATGATGCGAAGTCGATAGTCCATCAATTGCAAAGGCATGTCGGCAAATGGTGTCGATAGTGTGAATTTAACAGTCATACTATCCAAGGCTTCCATTTTTTCGATCATCTTGATCGCGGAACGCGCTGGTGACTTGTTTTCTGGATTTAGAACACGGTTTAACGTGTACAGAACATCATCGGCGTCAAAGCTGCTACCATCATGGAATGAGACACCGCTACGAAGCTTTACTGTCCATTCTGTAGCCGCGGCATTCGAACTCCATGATGTTGCTAGGTCAGGGCTTGGTGACCCTTGCATGTCTGGACGAATGAGACGACTCATTAGCTTTTCGGTGATTTGCATCACGCGGCCACGTGAAGCAGGGTCAAGACTGGACTTGTCACCATAGCCATATTCGTGAGCTTGTCTGAATGTGCCATTTGGCGCTGCTATTGCGCTTGTTCCGCCGATTAGCAGAACCATTGCTGATGCTATTAGCAGTTTTTTCATTGAAGTTCCTCCTTAATAAAACGTTCGTCAGGCTTGTCCAAAAGACGCCTGCTTCTACTGTAGATTGATTTGGAATTAAACCAGAGCCTGACTCTGCGGATTCCCCATCAAATGTATTTTCATTTCTAAGTATGGATTTACCATTTAGTTATAACAACTAAAATTTATGAATATATTTATACGGAAAATGTATAAATTGCTTTTTTATATGCAAATTGCGTATTCTATCCGCATCAACTAAAGCAAGCAGAAAAAGGTTTTTTAAAAATGGTGCGTACTGGTGCGTTCATAGATAGCGTCCATATTTTTGCAGTGGGCGGCGGCGGGTTCACCCATGAACAAACACCCAAAAATGAAGATCACATACTCGAGGATTATCTGCTAGCTCTTACATTGCCACACCCCAATATCGGTTATATCGGTCATGCCAGCAATGATGACCCTGATCGCATTAAAGCTTTTTATGCCTGTTTTAAAGGAATTGCAAAAACAAGCCATTTGCCAATTATGGCTGATTTAAAAGCCGCAGAGGCATTTGTCGACGGTCTTGATGTTCTGTATGTTGGTGGTGGTTCAACGCTGAAAATGCTATCACACTGGCGCCAAACGGGAATTGATAAGGTGCTTCTGAATGCCGGACAGCGCGGCATGATCCTGTCTGGTGTTAGTGCTGGTGCGATTTGTTGGTTTGATAAATTGTTACTTAGCACACAAGATGATGACTATATTCTGGCTGACGGCCTTGGGCTTGTAGGTGGTAGCATTTGTCCACATTATAGGAATGAACCCCATCGCAAGGCTGCTTATGAGGCTCAAATTGTGGCTGGAAATCTACCTTCAGGTTTGGCAATTGATGATGGTGTAGGGGTTTATATAAAGGATGCCGTTGTATTAGACATTATCAGAGCTGGTATTGGTAATGCCTATTTAGTGACGAGTGACAAAACTTGCCATGAGCAAAAGAATGCAAGTGGACAGGGAATGGCATGTAACGTGTCAATTCTTGAAATTGGATATGAATTGGTCTTTTAAAAGCCTTGTAACAATGGTGTCAACAGGCTCAGCAATAGGGTAGCCAGATTAATGGGTAAGGGGTCGTGAAATGATAGATGAGGCTATAGCGGGGTCGTCTGGACGTAGCCGTCGCCGAAGGGGGGCAAAACAGGTCGTGAACTCCACAGCGTCTTTACATGGCCAGCGCATTATTGGCCAAGGGGGAAGTTTTAACCCCTTAAGCTCTGAAGGGATTGACGCTGTGCATGAGGCTGCATGCGAATTGCTTGCCATGACTGGCCTAAGCGAGGCACCAGAAATAGCTATACAGCTTGTCAAGGCGGCAGGCGGCAGCCTTAGTGAAGCTGGACGACTGTTGTTCCCGACGCCGCTTGTCGAGGCGGCTATTAAGGGATTGCAGAGAGATTTTATACTGCATGCCCGGATTGATAATAATGATTTACTGCTCAACCAGAATAAGGTTTATGTGGGTACCGGTGGGGCGTCACCGCAGCTATATGATATGCAATTAGATAAGTACCGCGCTTCGTGTCTCAGCGATCTTTATGATGCTGCGCGCCTTGTTGATACGCTTACACATATTCATTTCTTCAGTCGCCCTCTAGTGGCGCGTGACATGACCGATGCTAGACGCCTTGACGTGAATACCGCCTATGCCAGCCTTGCAGGTACGCAAAAGCATGTCTTTACAGGCGCCAGCAATACACAATCTGTGCGCGATATTGCCACAATGTGTTACGAGC
The DNA here is from genome assembly GCF_963979125.1 of uncultured Candidatus Puniceispirillum sp. Taxonomy (NCBI): domain Bacteria; kingdom Pseudomonadati; phylum Pseudomonadota; class Alphaproteobacteria; order Puniceispirillales (SeqCode); family Puniceispirillaceae (SeqCode); genus Puniceispirillum (SeqCode); species uncultured Candidatus Puniceispirillum sp. Next base: position 3,031 of record NZ_CAXBVX010000083.1, on the reverse strand, counting down.
TTGCTGGTTCAAAAGAGATATTTCAGGAGCAGCCGTTTCTAACGCTTAATGTCAATCATGCAGTCCCGCCAATGCGATTTGATGCTGACTCTGTTGATGTTTTGATTGAGGCTGTGCGGTGTGGCATTCCGGTGTCGGTGAATACATTTGGCCAGCTAGGTGCCTCTAGTCCTGTTACCATTGCTGGCTGTGTTGCTCAAACTACTGCAGAAACACTAGCCGGAATGGTGATTGTATGGCTTGTTGATGAACAGGCAAAAGCTGTTTTTGGTCCTCGCCCCATGATCACTGATCTTCGAACTGGCGCAATGGCTGGTGGGAGTGGCGAGCAGGCTATGCTGACCGCAGCGGCGATTCAGATGGCTCGACATTATGGCCTTCCTTCATCAACCATCGCCGGTGCAACTGAGAGTAAAATACCAGATGCACAAAGCGGTTATGAAAAATGCTTGACCGTCAGCCAGACGGTACAAGCTGGAGCCAATATTGTCACTCAAGCTTGTGGAGCGCAAGCTAGCCTCATGGGTATTTCATTCGAAGCGATGGTTATCGATAATGATATGCTTGGCTGTATTCTGCGTGCAACAAATACATTAGATATAAGTTCGCAAATGGTTTCAGCCAGCAAAATCGGTACAGTGGCAAGCGGTGTTGGGCATTTTCTTGGTGAGGCAGATACCTACGCACGGATGCATTCTGATTTTCTCTATCCTGGCATTGCTGACCGGAAAGCGATTGATGTTTGGGAAGCTGCAGGTAGCCTTGATATAAGACAAGTGGCGGCAAATCATGCCAAAGCTGTTTTGGAAAATTATCGACCATTTCATATAGATGCCGCAAGCGATGCTGTCCTCAGAGATTTATTGCCAATTGAGTTGGTGGTTTGACGATTTAACTGTTTTTAGTGGTAGCCTGAACAACCGGGTCATTTTCAAACGCTGAGATCAAAAAATCAGCTAGACGCCTTGTATCTTTTGTCATTGTATCAACACCACGGGTGATGATAGCGATATGATATTGTAATTTTTGTAATAAAGGACGGATCATCACGCCACTGTTATTCACCGCCATTTTTGCTGAAAACGGATCAATGATAGCAGGCACCCCGGTCTCGCGAACCAATGCCGCGGCTGTTAGCAGGTTAGCGACACTGTAACGGGCATTTTTTTGAAGTTTTTCTGATAGAGCGGCGTCCATTCCTTGCATTTCTAAGGGATAGACATCACCGAAAGTAACAAATTCCTGATCATTAGAAATTGTTGACAGATCCAGCTTGTCTTGAGATTGCGCAAGGGGATGGTCAGTTGGAAAAAGACCTACATAATTGACCACGGTCTGGTACAGGATGTGAACGCCTTCATAAGGTGGCGAGCGTGAAACAATACCCAGGTCGAATTGTTGCAATTGCACGGCGTCAACAATGGCTGGGGTGTTACGTGTATAAATAACGGTATGCGTTTTATCATCATTTTGCCGCATCTGTCCTAGAACTCTAGGCAGCACTGATACTGAAAATGTTGGAATGACGCCAACCGAAATCTTGCCGATTGTATCTTGACGGATTGCGGTTGCCAGATCATCAAGCCTTTCGATGCTGATAAAGGCACTTTCTACTGCCAGATGGAAACGTCTTGCTTCAACGGTGGCGACAATCCCACGCCCTTGGCGCATGAATAAGGCAAAGCCAAGCTCCGTTTCAAGTTCGTGGATTAACCTAGTCACGCTTGGTTGCGACACTCGCATATGTCTGGCAGCGGCGGTAATTGTGCCATGCTGCATGACCATGTTGAAGGCTTTTAGTTGCTTGAAATTCATAACAAACCTCTTTTTAAAACTATAACTTTTTTATATTAATTCATTCAATAATTTTATTTGTGTTATAAATTAAATGTTTGTTAACATCCAGAATTATAGTCAATTATATGTCATTAGGCTTGTCTCATAAAAAAGGTATTAACGTGTCAAACAGCTTGTTTTCAGTGGAAGAGGCACGTCAGCTTGCCAGAAAACGTCTACCAAGAATGATGTTTGATTTTGTTGACGGTGCATCAGGTGATGAAAGCCTATCTGATCTTAACAGCCGTGCATTGGATGAAATCAGGCTGATGCCCCGGGTTTTGGTTGATGTTGCTGACCGTGATCTTTCGAGCAATATTCTGGAGCAGGAAACGGGTCTGCCTTTTGGAATTGCCCCTATGGGGATGTGTGCCTTGTCGTGGCCAGGTGCCGATCAGCATATGGCGCGCGAAGCAGCCGCGCGAAGAATTCCGTTATGTGTTTCCACTGCTTCTTCGTCAACACTTGAACAAATTATAGAAGATGCCGAAGGTCATGCTTGGTTTCAGCTTTATGCTGACCAATCAGGTGATTTTGTTGATGAATTGATCGAACGTGCAAAGGCCAGTGGGTATAAGGTTTTGATCCTTACTGTTGATGTGCCTATCCCATCTGTTCGCACGCGTGATCTGCGCAATGGTTTTACATTTCCCATGCAGTGGGGGCCGCGCCAGATTTGGGATTTTGCAACACATCCGCGCTGGTCCTTAACCACTGTTTTGCAATGTTTTGTAGCGGGCATGCCGCGCCCTATGAACTATGTTACCTCAACACAAGGCACCAAATTTATTCGTAGCGCTAGCCGTGGGCGAGCCAACTGGCATTTTCTTGAAATGTTGCGTGATCGCTGGTCTGGTAAATTGGTGGTCAAAGGCGTGCAGTCACACCAAGATGCTATCCGGATCAAAGCTATGGGCGCTGATGCTATTTATGTGTCTAATCATGGCGGGCGGCAACTTAACGCTGCGCCAACAACAATTGAGTCCCTCAAAGTCATTAGGCAGGCTGTGGGCGCGGATATGCCACTTATTTTTGATGGCGGCATTCGTTCTGGTGAGCATGTGATTAAAGCACTTGCATCAGGGGCTAATTTTGCCATGGTTGGACGAAGCGCCATGTATGGTCTTGGTGCTGGCGGAGGGTCTGGGCTTGCAGATATTTTGGATGTAATTAGTAATGAAGCTAGTTCCGTCAT
>NZ_CAXBVX010000082.1:0-8683 GCF_963979125.1 uncultured Candidatus Puniceispirillum sp. | reverse complement strand
TTACCCATTACGCGTGATATTATCCTTGTTAGCTGTCCATTGCACGAAAATTTGACGGCAAATAAAGCGGTTATCACATTCAGACAAAATGATAAAAACCCATGACGTCAACGCTTAGCTCTAATTTACGGTTCGGATGGACAACGGGCACCTGTGCTAGCGCCGCGGTCAATGCATCCTACATGGCTTTGATAACAGGCAAGTTTCCTGATCGCGTCACTATTGTGACGCCAAGCGGCAAAAATGCCGATTTAGAAATAGCCACAACCAAAGTTGGTGATGGCTGGGCTTTTGCTGGTGTCATAAAGGATGCAGGCGATGATCCGGATGTCACGCATGGCGCTCTGATTTGCGCCACTGTGCGGCTTGGCGCGCGTGGTAGTGGCGTGGTCTTTTGCCAGGGTTCTGGTGTGGGGGTTGTTACAAAGCCCGGATTGCCTATCGATGTGGGCGAACCAGCGATCAATCCCGTGCCACGTCAGATGATGTCTTCTGTGATTGATGCATTGGCAACGTCACTTGGGGGAACACGTGATGTTGAAATTGAAATTTCGGTACCTGATGGTGACAAGATTGCCCTTAAAACATGGAATCCAAGGCTGGGAATCGAAGGCGGTATATCAATTTTGGGGACAACAGGTGTCGTGCGGCCATTTTCCTGTTCAGCATGGATTGCGTCCATTCATCGCGGTATTGATGTTGCGCGGGCAAATGCCTTGCCGCATGTAATTGGGTCAACCGGTGCTACATCCGAGGGATTTGCCAAAAACCGTTATGATCTGCCTGACATAGCGTTACTTGATATGGGTGATTTTATCGGTGGCATGCTAAAATATATGCGTAAAAATCCGGTGCCGCGCCTGACCATCGCAGGGGGCTTTGGTAAGCTGGTAAAAATGGCGCAAGGTGCCGTTGATTTGCATTCAGCAAGGTCACAGGTGGATTTTGAAAAGCTGGCGACAGTGGCAACGCCTTTGGGCTTTGATCATGACGCGGTGGCGCATGCGAATAGCGTGCTTGAAATTGTGCAAATGGCAGACACAGATCAAAAACATGCCCTAGCTACAATTATTGCTGGACAGGCACATGATGCGGCACGTGCCTATCTCAAGCGTGATGATATTGCTGTCGAAATACTGATTATCAGCCGCGACGGTGCCTTGCTAGGCCAAGCGGGAAGTTTGGCATTGTGATGCATTTGCTGATTTTGGCAGGCACCAACGAAGCACGGACACTCATTGGCAGTTTGAAAGATGATGCGCGGGTCACAATCACCGCTTCATTGGCTGGCGTAACACCATCACCAATTGATCTGATGGTGCCAACACGTAAGGGCGGTTTTGGCGGTGCCGCGGGGCTGGCGGATTTTTGCCGTTCCCATGCTGTTGACGTCATTGTTGATGTAACGCATCCCTATGCGGCGCAGATGAGCCGGAATGCCAATGATGCGACGACAATGATAGGGGGGAAACTGATACGATTCATCCGGCCAGCATGGCAAGCAGGCAAAGGCGATGATTGGCGGTATTTCGCAAGCTGGCAGGACATGACCAAAGCCCTTCCAAAGGGTGCCCGTGTATTTCTGGCTGGTGGAAGTGGGGCTTTGCCGGCCTTTAATCAGCTAGATCATATCGATATATGGGCTCGTGGATTGAAAAAAGAAAATGTCATTACATCAAATAAATTCAGATTTATAGAATCACTTCCTAATAAAAATAGTGAAAATGAAGAGGCCCTGTTCAAAACGCATGGCATAACGCATATTTGTGCCAAGAACTCAGGTGGTACTGCCAGTATTGCCAAACTTCACGCCGCGCGCAAACTTGCATTGCCTGTCTGGTTTCTATCACGACCAGATCCCGAATGTGGTGATAGTGGGCCAATTGGCACCCCTGATCGATTCATCTCTGGCGATGTTGCCGAAATTTTGCGATATATTAAGGGCATGTTGTAGGCAAATGCTTCGATGGTAAATCTATATTTTGCAATTATGAAAAAAAGGGAACGGGTATAGTAATGATCGGTGCGCTTGTTACAAAACCCGAATGGTGATGCGTTTGTTAGACATGAAATACGAACATTGGCATATCGAACAGGATACTGATGATATCATTTGGCTTGGTCTTGATGTGGCAGGTAAATCGGTCAATGTGCTAACCGTCGCTGTTTTGCATGAATTGGCAAATATTTCTCAACATCTAGCCGATACACCGCCAGCAGGACTTGTATTTTATTCGCTTAAATCGCGCGGGTTTATTTTCGGAGCCGATATTAACGAATTTGAGGCTTTCACCAGCGAAGATGAAATCAAAGCGCATATTAGCGTAACGCTTGCTGCCATTCAGCGTATTGAGGATTTACCTTGTCCGACTGTGGCGATGGTTGATGGTGTTGCGCTTGGCGGTGGTTGTGAATTAGCACTTGGCTTTGATGTTATCATTGGCGTTGATAACCCCGCTGTCCAAATTGGTTTTCCAGAGGTAAATCTGGGGCTTCTGCCAGGCTATGGTGGGACTGGCCGCATGGCCAAAAGAGCAGGTCTTGCGACAGCCTTGTCCATGGTGCTGCATGGAAAACCACTTAACGCCAAGGCAGCGCTATCGTCTAATATTTTTGATATTTTAGTTCATGATAACAGTGTATTAAAAGACGAAGCTAAAAAATCAATTAAAGAATTTTCAGATGATAAAAAAACTGTTCCTACAACCGAAGATATAGCTGACCTTATCGATTCTGAAACGGCCAAAATTACAGCGCGTTTTCGTGAAGCCAACACGCCAGCTCCGTTTGAAATTCTTCGTCATTTTGCTATGCAAAATCCGGATCAAGCCCGATTGATAGCGGCAGAAACTGACATTTTTGCCCGTCTGATGATGGGCGATGCATCACGGGGCTTGCGACGAGTCTTTGCGTTGAATGATACGTTGAAAAAACAAGGCCGTGGTATTAGTGAAGTCATCCATATTCACGTTGTTGGTGCGGGCGTCATGGGCGGCGATATTGCGGCAGTCGCGGCGATGAGCGGCTTTAAGGTTACGCTTCAAGACCTCAATGCCCAGACCATTGAAAACGCCATGAAACGTGCACATGCTTTATATGACCGCCGTTTGAAATCTCCTGATGCTGAGACGGCTAAAGACCGTTTACAGGCAGATCAAATGGGTGCTGGCCTGTGTGAAGCTGATTTGCTTATCGAGGCGGTGGCTGAAAATCTTGACATAAAGCGCATGGTGTTTGCCGAAGCCGAAAGCAAAATGAAAGCTGGCTCGATCATGGCGACAAACACCTCGGCGATCCCGCTTGAAGAAATTGGTGCGTCGCTCAAAAATCCACAGCGCTTGATTGGTATGCATTTTTTTAATCCGGTTCCGGTTTTACCATTGGTGGAAATTGTCCATACCGCGGCCAGCGATACCGCGGCTATCCGTCGTGCCATGTGCGTGGCAGGGGCAATGAAGAAACTGCCTGTTGCTTGTAAATCGTCTCCTGGCTTTTTGGTCAATCGGGCTTTGCTACCTTATTTATTTGCCGCTATCGATGCCGTGGTTAATGGAGAAAACGCCGATATGATTGATCAGGCGCTTGTCGAATTTGGCATGCCTATGGGGCCAATCGAACTAGCAGATCAAATCGGGCTAGATGTATGCCATGATGCCGGTATCGTTCTAGGTATGTCAGAAACGTCTGAAGCACGGCTCAAATCCCTAATAGTCGCGGGCACGATTGGCCGCAAAAGCGGGCAGGGCTTTTATCAGTGGGATGACAAAAAAGCCATAAGGCCGCGCGCATCCTATGACGCAGATGTTTTGCAAACTATGACGTTAAGATTACTGACGCCGCTTGTGGCTGAATGTCGTGCCGCCGTTGCCGAAGGTGTTGTTGAATCGGATGATATAGCTGATGCCGCAATGCTATTTGGGACTGGTTTTGCTGCACATACGGGCGGTCCTTTATTTTGGGCAGAAAAAAATCCAGCATTGGCAAAAGTTTGATACCCGCTTCTGATAACGCAGATCCTGCGTCGGTAAAAGACAGTGAAGGGGTGATTGCCGCATTGGCATGGATGATGGGTGGCGTGCTGATGTTTGCGGGCGTTATGCTCACTGTCCGTCTTTTACTGATTGATGTGCCAACCACGCAGACGACCTTTTTGCGCTATGCTATCGGCGCTTTGATATTGGTTCCCTTTGTTGGCAGGTTTAGTTTCAGTTTTTTTAAAAGTAATCATCGCACCCTGTTTGTGATACGTGCCTGTTTGCATGGGGCGGCAGTTTTTCTCTGGTTTTTTGCGGTGTTGCATGCGGCATTAGCTGACGTAAATGCAATGCTGAATCTAGTGCCTGTTTATGTTGTTATTGGCGCGGCAGTCATGTTTGGCGAAATTTTGACAATGCCACGTATGATCACAATTTTGGTTTCATTTGCAGGCGCGCTGTTGATTGTTCGCCCGGGATTTGCCGAAATCAACATTGGTATGCTGGCAATCTTTGCCGCGGGGCCAGCCTTTGCGTCATCCGAGTTAATCGCAAAAAAACTCAAAGCTGACTATGACGATAATATGATCATCATCACGCTATCAATGTTGATAGCTCTACTTTTGTTCATTCCCGCAATGCTAGTTTGGCAACCAATGACGTTATCACAGTGGTTTGGCGTGTGTTTGATTGGGCTTCTGGCGACCTTGGCACATGTTGCCATAATGCGGTCATTTCGGGGGCCGATGTGGGCGTCGCAATCAGGTAAATTCATTCAATTATTGTTTGTTGCCGCTTTTGGTTTCATCCTTTTTGACGAAATTCCCGCAATGACGACATGGGCAGGGGCGTTTCTTGTGCTGTCGTCAATCAGCTATATAGCCTTTGTCGAAGCACGAAAGCACAAATCATGACCGGTTTTGAAACATTGACGGACGCGCCCTTCCTGTTCTGGACCATGGCGGCATTGTCGGTGCTGATGTTATCAGTTGCCAAATCTGGCTTTGGGGGCGCACTGGCAACGACTTCCGTGCCGATTATGCTGTTTGTGTTACCGCCTAAATTAGCGCTGGCGGCTTTGCTACCGATATTTCTGATAACCGATATTGGCGTTTTGTTTATATGGTACAAATTTTGTAATTGGCGGATTGTCTTAATAATGTGCCTATTCGCCCTGTTGGGGCAGGTGGTTGGCTGGTTATTATTCGACTATTTCACCGACGTGATGCTTACGGCGTTGATCGGTGTTGTGGCAGTTGTTACGGGTATTAAATACTGGATTGATGTTTTCAGGGACGCAACGTTGGCAGTCCTTGCTGACTATGTTGATAAACGCATATGGCAACGCGCCGCCATATGGTGTGGCTTATCTGGCATCTCTAGCTTTATTTCTCTATCTGGTGGTATTCCGGCACAGATATTCCTATTACCGCACAGGGTTTCCCGTCAGGCATTTGTAGGAACATTCAGTGTCTATTTCATGGTCATTGATCTGCTTAAAGCCCCGCTTTACTTACAACTAGACCTATTTTCTGCCGATAGTTTGCACATATCAGCTATGCTGCTACCAGTGGTGCCGGTGGGCGTTTTTCTGGGGTGGTGGTTGAACAAACGCATGAGTGATCGCATTTTCTATCATATATCGCATGGCATTTTGCTGTTCATGGGCTTGAAATTGCTCGTTGATGCATTCGCTGGCTGACTTTAGACTGGAAAAGGGCGTTTAACGCCAAAAGGATTTGAGGGTAATATGGCCAGATGGCGACATTTCACAGTGGCAGTAGGTTTGGTGCCAGCATTAATTATCTATGTAGGAATGGTGATGGCACTTGCTGACTATATCATCAATATTCATTGGCTTGTTGATCTGGTCTTTTATCTGTTTGCAGGTTTGATCTGGATTCCGGCAGCTGGCAAGGTTGTTGGCTGGCTTGCCAAACATGAAAGTAGCTGATCTGGTGCAGGTTATTAAGGATCATTAATGCGCCAAAAAAACAGAATCATAGATATGTTTTCCGACCTGATTGGTCAGGCCGCGCCACAGGGTACATTACCCCGTTCCGAGCCAACACCAACCATTTCCGAGCATGCTCCCGAAAAGCTGGCTAAAATAGACCGTCCGCATGCCGAAGCCATAAACCTTGCCGTTGATATGATGAAAGAACATGGTCTTAGTGATTGGCGCATAAAGCTGGATCATGCGCGACGTCGGGCTGGCCAATGTGACTATAACAAAAAAGAAATCTCATTATCGCGGCATTATGTTCGCTATGCCGAAATGGATCACATACGTGATACGATTTTACATGAAATTGCGCATGCGCTTGTTGGGCCACATCATGGTCATGATGCTGTATGGCGGCAACAGGCGCGCGCCATCGGATGCACAGCGACCCGGTGCCATACACTGAATTTTTCGCATGCGCGCTGGATGATGCGGTGTCCTAATGGCTGTTTTGAGGTTGAACGCCATCGTCGAAAATCAGGGCTACTATGTGCGACCTGTAAAAGTCCGGTAATTTTTGAATCGGGAAGCTAAAATGTTTGAACCTGACCAAAGCCGCCAACAACGTCTTGGTGCAGCATTAAAACGCTTGGCAAAGCCTGCTTGCCGGATGACTAGTTTTCAATTTTTCACTGAAACTGAAATAAATATCCTTCGGCAGTCCGCTAATCAGCAAGAATTTCGGCAGGCACAAGATACAATCAATTATCAAGGTCGCAAAACATTTCAGGATTTTGATGTCTGTTTTCCAGCACCGCGGCGCGGTGTTTTTGATGATCTTGCGACATGTCTTGAAACATCCCTTTGGATGGCGGGGCAGACTATGTTGCAAAATCCGTTTGCCAAACAATTACGTCTTGAAGATTTTGCCATTCAGCGTTATCCGGCAGGTTCACGGGGTATTGGCATTCATCGGGATGGGCAACGCTATCATCACATCGTGATTATCATTTGCCTTGATGGCAAATCACGGTTGTTTCGTTGCAATGATCGGTCAGGTAACGGTAAACGCGTTGTCGATGATCGTCCTGGGCGATTGGTCTTGCTTTCGGCACCTGGCTTTAGCAACCGAGATGGAGAAGATGCCCGTCCGCTTCATGGCGTTGACAAGGTTACACAAGGGCGTCTGTCTCTTGGCTTCAGGGCTGCACCAGCCATTTAGATATAAAATCAACGAACTTCTTGCTTCAAATCCTTATTCTTGGCACCATAAGTGTCTGGAGCGCCCTTCTGCTCCCTCAAAGCAAAGATGGGCGTAGATATATGCGCTTCAGTGGCTGTTCATATGTGATGCAGTTACTTTTCGATTGAGGGAGATATGCCGCATGCAAATTAATATTTCAGGAAAAAATATGGATACTGGGGCGGCCTTTCAGGAACACGCCCATAATGCCCTGAACAATGTAGTAGAAAAATATTTTCAAAATGCTGTCAGTGGCCACATAACGCTGGAAAAAGCTGAATCTGGTTTTACCGTTCGTGCCCGGGTCGCACTGTCCCGCCGTATTGAACTCGAAGCCACGGGTCAGGCTGGTGATGCCCATACGGCGCTGGATGCAGCTATGACGCATGCGGAAAAACGTTTGCGCCGTCATAAAAGGCGACTCAAGAATCATCGTAACGCCGTCACAATCGGCGAAGAAGAAGACGCGATCATGACCGCGCCGATGAAAGTATATGCCTCCAGTGAGCAGGTGAACACGTCTGATGATGCAAAGTCGGATGAAGAGCTTGTCCCCGTTTTTGCAGACATGTCATATGACATTGAAACGCTAAGCGTCGATCAGGCAGTGATGCGGCTGGAATTGAGCGGTGCCAACATGTTGATGTTCCGGAACGCAAATCATCTTGGCCTCAATGTCGTCCATTTTCGTGAAGATGGAACGATTGGCTGGATTGATCCTCGTGGCATGCGCCGCATGGGGGTAGGGGCATAGAGTCCAGCCAGCAGCGGGTTATATCCATCCTATGGTAATGATTTCACCTGCCATAGGCCGCCTGCATGGTTCTGTCCATGTTTGGCATTCATCAAATGTGCTTCAAAATAGCCTAGATTTGGCACATCAAAGGACAAGGCACGATCAGGCGATATATCAAGCATATGCGCAAGCATGGCGCGAATAGTACCAGCATGAGTAATCAGAATTTGTGGTGATAAAAACTCTTGCTGTTCTTGAAGCTGGCACCAATGCGCGACACGCAGACATTGCTGGGCAAAGCTTTCACCCCCAGGCGGGACCCGATCCGCAGTCATATACGACCAGTTATGGCGCGGTTTATCTTTAAGCTCTTTCCAAATATCAGCCACAAGTTGCTCATCCCAGGTGCCAAAACTTTGCTCAACTAAGGCAGGTTCAATTTTTGTCGATTGGGGGTCTAGCTGTGCTTTCAGCAAATCCGCAGTCTGACGGGTACGTTGAAGCGGGCTTATATGCCAGTCCGCACCCTTGGGTAGCGCCTCGATCAAACTTGTCAGATCATGAGGCTGGTTGGTAATTGGTGGATCATGAGGCGGCAGGTGGTCTGATTTCTTTTGCACCATGGCATGCCTGACAAAATAAAAGCGGGTGATAGGTATATCCATCTTGCTAGCATTATCCCGTAAAGCTGATGGTTGATAAGCCATAAAACATAGTCATAAAGCCTATTTCCGCGCCGATTATACTTGCGCCCATAACGTCGCCGCTAAGGCCGGAGATTTGAC
>NZ_CAXBVX010000081.1:0-8722 GCF_963979125.1 uncultured Candidatus Puniceispirillum sp. | reverse complement strand
CCCACAAAACACTATGCACAGAATGATTGTACATAACATAAACACATGTCGCACCCGTGCTCGAAAACTTCAAGGACGTGTGGAACCCGCTAAGGTCTGATAGTCGGCGATGGCCGGATGTGCATGTCTATTGCGCTAAACCGGCAAATTTGTCAAGTTGTTCTATGTTTTTCATTATATCAAAAATCCTCAAGATTTTTATCCAGCCTGTGATACAGCCTTTTTTGCTGTTGCTGGCAGGGCTGTTATGCCGCCTGTTCAAAAACCAACGCTGGGCGCGGATTTTCACCATAGGGGCCGTGATCCTACCGCTTTTATATGGCTTGGTACCCCTATCGCATATCCCGCTACAATTTCTAGAAAACCGCTTTGACGTGCCAATTCTTGAAGGCCAGCCACTTGACGGCATCATCATTCTGGGCGGCCATACGGGCTATGGTGAGATTTCCAAAACCAGAGGGCAGGCACAGCTAAACGGTGCCGCCGAGCGGTTTACAACCGCGCTTCATCTGCATCATAAATTTCCTGACCTGCCAATTCTGTTTAGCGGCTTTTACGGCGCGTTAGTCCACAAAGGCTGGTCCGAAAACCAGACAATTAATCGGCTTTTGGCTGATCTTGGCATGGCCGAATCACCAAATATCCTGTTCGAAGGCACCAGCCGCAACACTTATGAAAATGCCATCCACAGCGAGACGCTATTATCGCCACAGCCTGGTTCTTTCTGGATTCTCGTGACATCGGCATCACATATGCCACGTGCCGTAGGCAGTTTCAGAAAAGCCGGATGGACTGGGGTCATTCCCTATCCGGTTGATTATCAGACTTTGCCAAGCGGATTTCCCAATATTTGGAATCTGCCGCACGGACTTCGCATGATGGAAATCGTCTTTCATGAATATGTCGGGCTTTTTGCCTATTGGCTCAGTGGCAAGACCCAGACCCTGTTTCCGAAATAGCCCGTTCAACTGATCGGGTTTAAAGCCTATTCCGTATCGATCCCAACCAGTGCCTTGGCAAATTCGGCGGCGGCAAAAGGTTGCAGATCATCCGCCTGTTCGCCAACACCAACCGCATGCACAGGCAAGCCAAATTCCTCAGCCAGTGCTACAACAACACCGCCCTTGGCCGACCCGTCAAGTTTGGTGACAATCAGGCCTGTCACATCGGCAACCTCGCGAAAGGCCTTGACCTGACTGATCGCATTCTGCCCGACAGTACCATCCAGAATAATCACCGAATCATGCGGGGCGCTTTCATCAAGCTTACGCATCACGCGCACAATCTTGGCCAGCTCATCCATTAGTTCGCTACGGTTTTGCAAACGCCCAGCCGTATCGATAATCAAAACATCAATATTGGCGGCTTTGGCTTTTTCCAAGGCTTCATAGGCCAGTGCCGCCGCATCGCCGCCTTGCGCGCCTGCAATCACTTCGGTACCGGTACGCGCACCCCAGATTTGCAATTGTTCAATCGCCGCCGCACGGAATGTATCACCCGCCGCTAGCATCACGCTTTTGCCTTCATCCCGCCATTGCTGTGCCAGCTTTCCCGCGGTCGTTGTTTTACCTGAACCATTGACCCCGACCAGCAACACCACATGCGGTGATCGCGCATCGTCAATTTCCAGCTTTTGCGCGACTGGTTCCAGAATTTCGGTAATGCCATCTGCCAATGCCTGGCCAAGCGTATCCGAATCAATTGGCCCCTCGAATTTATGCCTGCGCATTCTGGCCGCAAGACGTTGCGCCGATGCGGTGCCAAGATCGGCACTTATCAGCGCATCTTCGACCTCTTCCAGAGAGCTTGCGTCAATGCGCGCCCCGCCAAACAAACCGCTTAATGACGATAATGACGCACTAACCTTGCTTGTTGATTTCCCAAGCCCGTCTTTAAGTTTTTTGAACCAGCTCATTTTACACTCTTTCGGCAATCAAATCATTACCATCACGACCTGTTATTTTCACATTAACCAATGATCCGGCAGGCACATATTCACCCTCAAGGCGGATTTTTGAAAAATTACGTCCATGTCCCTTATTGCCTGATTCGGCCAAAAGCTGATCAAAACTGCCAATCGAATTATCCAGCAGATGCGACAACCGCTTTGTGCCAAGTGCCCGCAAGGATGCCGCTCGTCTTTTAATATCGGGGGCAGCCACTGGCGGCATTGATGCGGCAGACGTTCCCGGACGCGGTGAATAGGGAAACACATGTAGATGCGTGATGCCGGCACGTTCGATCATATCACAGCTTGCCTGATGCGCGGCATCATCCTCAGTCGGAAAACCAGCGATCATATCGGCGCCAAAAACAATATCGGGGCGACGGCGGCGTGCTTCGTCACAAAACCGAATAATATCCCGTCCCAGATGCCGCCGTTTCATCCGCTTTAGAATCAGATCATTGCCATGTTGCGCTGAAATATGAACATGCGGCATAAGCCGGTCATCATCACCCAGCACCGCCATAAGTTCAGCATCGCCCTCGGCTGGATCGATTGAAGATAGCCGCAAACGCTGCAGATCGGGTATTTCACGTAACAAGCTACGGATCAGACGTCCCAGACGCGGGCGGCCAGCCAGATCACTGCCCCATGACGTTATATCAACACCAGTCAGAACAATTTCGCACGCGCCCCCATCGACCAGCGATTGCGCTGCCTCGATAATCTGGTGCAGACCTGCCGAGCGGTTGTTGCCACGGCCATAAGGAATGATACAGAAAGTACAGCGATGATCACAGCCTTGCTGAATTTGCAGAAAGGCGCGGGTATGTTCCTGAAAGCCATCCAGCATATGCGACGCCATTTCACGCACCTGCATAATATCACTAACCACTTCGGCTGTCGTGCCTTCGCGCACCGCTTTACTTGCATCATCTCCACCTGACCCAAGCGCGCGAGCAGGGGCGGACCCAAGATCAAGCCAGCTTTGATCCTGTAACTTGTCATGATTGCCAAGCACCACGTCCACTTCATCCATATTGGCCCAGTTTGCGGCGGCAATCTGGACAGCGCATCCGGTCACGATAATCTGGCTATCTGGATTTTCACGGCGCGCTTTACGAATCGCTTGACGCGCCTGTTTTTCGGCTTCGGATGTCACCGCACAGGTATTGAAAATAATCGCATCCTGCAAACCTGCCGATGCGGCTTTATCGCGTATCACCTCGGATTCCCAGATATTCAGACGGCACCCAAAAGTTTCAACCTGCGGTGCATTACGCTTTGGCATGATGATCCCCAAACAACGCCGAGACCGAGTCATCCAGAACGCCTTGCCCGACATAGGACACTGGACCTGTCATGATAACCTCGCCACCTTCTATGCCATTATCACGCCATTCGATAAAGACCGAACCGCCATCCATCACGATTTCTGATGATCGTCCACCCAATCCGCGCCTATGCACCGCCACGCCAACAGCACAGGCACCTGACCCACAGGCCAGCGTGATACCCACACCGCGTTCCCAGACACGCATGCGGAATTTTCCGTCATCCAGCTTTTGAACAATCGAAATATTGGCGCGATCAGGAAACAGTTCGGCATGTTCCAGCTTTGGCCCAATATCTTCCAGATCAATAGCTGCCACATCATCGACAAACATCACCGCATGCGGATTTCCCATTGAATGACATACCGCCAATGCAGGTGCATCCGCCCCAAGATCGACATGCAACGTATCCTGTTCACCAGCCAGCGGCACTTGATGCCAGTCAAGACCCGCCGCCCCCATATTGACCGCAATCAGATCCGCGCCCTTCATCTGGCAGCGCCACGCATGTAAAATACCGCTAGCCGTTTCGATCGCCAGCCTATCCTGTCCTGATGCCCGCATCACATAATCAGCAACACAGCGCGTGCCATTGCCGCATGCCCCTGCGACCGAGCCATCATTGTTCAAAATCTGCATGAAAATATCGGCTGTGTCACTAGGGCGTATAATCAACAGCTGATCACACCCGATGCCAAAACGGCGATCAGCAACTAGGCTCGCTGCGCGCACGGAAATATCCGCACCAATCCCATTATCGGGATCGCGGGCATCCAGAATGACAAAGTCATTACCAAGGCCATGCATTTTCAAAAATCTACTCATAATGTTGCATATACGCCACTTTTAATGCCGCGCAAAGTCTTTCCCCACCAAAGAACCCATGATTGATTCATTGATAAGGCTGATAAATCACAGGGTTATAATCGTTGGCACGTGATCCGAAGGCTTCTCGGCATTTCGGTAATCGGTCAGAATCTCTGCGTTGCTGACGGATCCTGCAAGGTCGGTGCTGACCCATATATGATCCAGCCGTCGGCCACGGTTATTGACCTGCCAGTCGCGTGAACGATATGACCACCAGGAATAAATCTGTTCGTCATCGCCAAAATATGCGCGTATTGGGTCGTGCCAGCTTCCCTTGGCCATCAGGGCTTTCAGCCCGTCCGTTTCAACTGGCGTATGGCTGACCACTTTCAATAATTGTTTAGTTGACCACACATCTTCGGCCAATGGCGCGATGTTCAGATCGCCAACCAGCACTGCTTTTTCAGGTTGGTTTTTGACAAAATGCGCGGTCATTTCGGCAAGGAATGCCAGCTTATGCGCAAATTTGGGATTTTCGTCGGGATCGGCAATATCACCACCTGCTGGCACATAGAAATTATGAATCATCACGCCGTTTTCGGTGCGCGCCGATATATGTCGGCAATCTTCTTTGCCTGCCCAGTTCATATGCGAAATATCACTCAGCGGCGTGCGCGACAATATCGCCACGCCATTATAGCTTTTTTCGCCGCGGATCGCCTGATGCGCCCAGCCTGCCTCGGCAAAGAAATCAGCTGGAAAGCTTTTATCCTCGGTTTTGGTTTCCTGAAGACACAGCACATCGACATCGCTTGCATCCAGAAACTGCTTTACCAGATCACGCCGCAGACGCACCGAATTGATATTCCAAGTTGCTATTTTCATGTCACTATTTTCATTTCAATTACCTATCACGGCGATGCTGATTACTACCCTGTTTTTACGCCGAAGCCCAGTCACGTTTCTGGGCGGAAATCCGGAATGGCGCATTCGCCGCACCATAGCCATTATACGCCTTTACACGCTGAACAATTTCAAAAAACATACCGGCCCCAAGCGTCTGCCCATAGAAATGAAAATAGGCGCCTGCCTCATCGCAGTCATATAATATGTGCGCGCCCTTGAGCTTGCTCAACATATCATCATCAAGGCCAAAACGCGCACCAAGATCATCATAATAATTCGCCGAAATTGTCAATGCTTCAAACCCGTTTCGCTTCAGGGCGGCGGCAGTGGCAAAAATATCATCGCTGGCAAAAGCGATATGCTGAACGCTCGAACCAAAGGTTTCGCTAATGAAACGGCCTGCCAGAGTATCTTGTGACTCAGCGCCGTTTAGCGTAATACGCAGGCTCCCATCATCATTTTGAATGGCGCGGCTTCGCACCAGTCCGGCAGGGTCAACAACATCAACCATCGGCACTTTGCGCGTATCAAAAATCGACGTATAGAACAACGCCCATGTCAGCATTTCTTCATATTTCATGGTCTGGGCAATATGGTCGATCGCGACCAGACCGGCACCATTATCTGGCGGCTGATTATCCTGTACAAAATCAATCTCCCACAGACGCGACAGATCACTTTTATCATCAATGAAATGAATAATACCGCCGCCAACACCTTTGATGGCAGGAATGTCCAACTCACCCGGAATTGAGGGCTGGTTGAATAATTCGGCACCCAAAATGCCCGCACGCGTCGCGGTGGCGGTGGCATCATCGACACGGATTCCAATATCGCAAACCGACATGCCATGCATCAGATAGGCCGAATGGGCAAAACCATTTTCTTCGGTATTGATCAAAATATTGATCCCGCCTTGCCGCCATAATTGCACCTGTTTTGACACATGCTGTCCGACCTTGGCAAAACCCAGAACGCCCAAAAGCTGCCCCAGCGTTTCGGCCTCATTAGCATCCGTGGTAAATTCGATAAATTCTATGCCACTTGAGGTGATGCGCGGCGGCATCGACGGAACCTCTAATGAAATGTCGGGTTCGGCGCGGCGCACATCATCCATCAAACAGACAAGCGCACGATGCCCGTCTTGCGCGATTGTCCACGGGCTACCCCCGCGAAACTGGTCATTGAAAATTTCCAGCGATAACGGCCCGTCATAGCCTGTTGCCGCTACCGCCCGCATGAAATCCAGTACTGGCAAATCGCCTTCGCCTGGCATATTGCGGAAATGCCGCGACCAATACAGCAAATCCATCTCTATCTGCGGCGCGTCGGCAAGCTGGACAAAGAAAATCTTATCACGCGGAATCGCGCGGATTGACACTGGATCAAGCCCCCGCCCCAACGTATGAAAACTGTCCAGAATGATGCCGATATGCGCATGATCGGCGCGGCGCACCACTTCCCACGCATCACGGTGATCGTTGATATGCCGCCCCCATGCCAGCGCTTCATAGCCAACACGAATGCCTTTCGCCGCCGCACGCATGCCCAGTTCGGCAAAATCATCTGCCGCGCGATCAATCCCGCCAAGACTATGCGGCGACACATTCGAACAAACCAGCATCAGATCAACGCCTAGCTGATTCATCAGATCAAATTTATGCTCAGCGCGGTCAAAAGCGCGCGATCGAAGCGGTTCCGGCATGCCTTCAAAATCGCGAAATGGCTGAAACAGCATAATCTCAAGCCCATGATCCTTGACCATCTGGGCAACATCTTCTGGTCGGCCATCAAAGGCGATAAAATCCTGTTCAAAAATTTCGATACCGGTGAAACCAGCGCGGGCAATCGCTGCCAGTTTTTCGCGAAAATCACCTGCAATCGAAACTGTGGCGATACAGCTTTTCATCTTGGCTGTCTTGGTCTTGCCCATCCTACATCCGTCACCTTGAATTACGCCCAGCATATATGCCACGGGTCATCAACATAGGATCATAAATGCCGATACGCGCTTTGCCCATTTTCATTTTGATTGAATTTGATGATATCTGGCACAAATCTACTTAAGCAGATGCACATATGCTGACAAATAACTCTAATTCGAATAATCACTTTGGCGGAATAATTCATTCCGGAACTTCAGGCCAAATTTCATATTCTGCAACGTCACGCTGGTGGTCACACCCACCGAATCACGCACGGTCCATTTACGAAGCTGAAACGGTTTCAAACTGAATTCCAACGCCAGATCGCCTGCCGCTTCACCGCTTTCCTTGCTAAGATAGATCGTTGCAATCCCGTCTGCCACCTGGGCACTTGTCTGGAAATCATCAGCGCGCAGAATTACTTTTTCCTTGAGAATAAGCGACAGGGCGGTTTCTGAAATCGGATAGCTTGTCACGCGCTTTTGCGCAGGATGATCAACATGTAGCCAGACAGGTGTCGTGATCAGAATCAGCGCATCATCGCCCTCATATTCGATTTTCATCCGGTGCGGGCGACGCAGATATAATGTGCCTACGGCCGCACTGCCATCCGAAGAAATTTGCGTGAAATCTGCCTGCATTGTTGTCAGTTGGGCAAACCAGTCTTCGGCGGCACTGACGGTATCGGCGGCTTGGGCTGACAGGCTCATCTGCAACAACATGATGATCGACACAAACCCTGCCGCCAGATGCCCTGCCGCCAGATGCCTTGTCACCAGACGCTTTGTCACCAGTCTAAAATCCATTATCCGCCTCGTCCGTTATCAGCACATCGCGCTTGCCCACATGATTGGCGGCGCTGATGATGCCGTTAGATTCCATTTCTTCGATAATTGTAGCGGCGCGGTTATAGCCGATTTTCAGATGCCGTTGCACAAAGCTGGTCGATGCTTTTTGTTCACGCACCACAAGCTGGACAGCCTGTTCATAAAGACTGTTGCCGGTTGGCAGAACAGCATCCGCCGCGCCGCCGCCAGTATCATCTTCGCTTTCGGCAACCACGCGATCATCATATTCAGGTTCGCCTTGCAACCGCAGAAAATTGGCAACCGCTTCGACTTCGCCATCCTGAACAAACGGGCCATGCACGCGGGTCACGCGGCCGCCCCCTTCCATGAACAGCATGTCGCCGCGCCCCAGCAATTGTTCGGCGCCTTGTTCACCCAGAATTGTGCGACTATCAATCCGCGACGTAACCTGAAAACTGATTCGGGTTGGAAAATTGGCTTTGATCGTACCAGTAATCACATCAACCGATGGCCGCTGGGTCGCCATGATCACATGAATGCCTGCCGCCCGTGCCATCTGCGCCAGACGTTGCACCGCGGCTTCGATTTCCTTGCCTGCGACAAGCATCAGATCGGCAACCTCGTCAATCAACACAACAATATAAGGCAAAGGTGCTAGATCAAGAATCTCTTCTTCATGGATCGGTTTGCCTGTTTCGGGATCAAATCCGGTCTGCACGCGGCGCGTCAGCGTTTCCCCCTTGGCGCGCGCTTCTGCCAGCCGTTCATTATAGCCAGTGATATTACGTACGCCCATCTTCGCCATGTTACGATAGCGGTTTTCCATTTCGCGCACCGCCCATTTCAAGGCCACCACCGCCTTTGACGGATCGGTCACCACCGGACTCAGCAAATGCGGAATGCCATCATAAACCGATAATTCCAGCATTTTCGGATCGATCATAATCATCCGGCATTCTTCTGGCGTCAGCTTGTAGAGCAACGACAAGATCATCG
>NZ_CAXBVX010000080.1:0-8786 GCF_963979125.1 uncultured Candidatus Puniceispirillum sp. | reverse complement strand
TTTATCAAGGTGAAATGGTTGAATTTGCTAAAGATTACTTTGATCGACGCGAAGCAATGCAGTCAAGTTATGAACCACCCCTTTTAAGAAAACCGTATTTCTGTTCTGGCTCTCCGCATAATACCTCAACAAATGTACCGGAAGGCAGTCGTGCGACCGCCGGTATTGGATGTCACATCATGGCCATGTGGATGGACCGCAGCACAGATACATTTACCCAGATGGGTGGCGAGGGTGTGCCTTGGATCGGGCAAGCTAATTTCACCGATGAAAAACACATATTCACCAACCTTGGCGATGGCACATATCATCATTCTGGCACAAGCCGGTTTGTTTGTGCCAGCCGATAGCGCCGTGATCGGGATTGTTGATCGCTTGTTCAGTCGTGTTGGTGCGTCGGATGATCTGGCCAAAGGACGTTCAACCTTTATGGTTGAAATGGTCGAAACGGCGGCGATTTTGAATCGTGCTACGCCGCGGTCATTTGTTATTCTGGATGAAATTGGCCGCGGAACAGCCACATATGACGGGCTTGCCATTGCCTGGGCAACATTGGAGCATCTGCATGATGTTAATCAATGTCGCACCTTGTTCGCGACGCATTATCATGAATTGACGCATTTGCAAGACGTCAAGCCACGCTTGTTATGCCATTCGATGCAGGTGCGTGAATGGCAAGGCGATATTGTGTTTCTGCATCGCGTCATAGCGGGTGCCGCCGACCGATCATACGGCGTGCATGTGGCACGACTGGCTGGATTGCCGAACAAGGTGCTGGGGCGCGCCGAACAGATACTTGCCGAACTGGAAGCAGGCAAGCATGGCGCGGTTGATGTGGGGTTGGTTGCCGATAATCTGCCATTATTTGATTATACATCTGATGATAGCGACCATGGTAAAAAGGATAAAAGGGCTGGCGGTGCCATACCGTCGGCGGTCGTGGATGCGATTGATGCGATGTTGCCCGATACGCTGACACCGCGTGAGGCGATGGATCTGCTATATGAGCTGAAGTCATTACGCGCTTCGGATAAGGGTGATAATAAGTGAGTGGTGTGACCGATATAAGCGAAACACAAGCCCATTCCAAAGATAGGGGCAACAAAGGCACGGCGGTTACGCCGGATAAGCCCGCCGCCTTGCGCGCGTTTTGGCATCGCTGGGTGCAACCGCTATCATCGGTCATGAATTCGCATGCCGCGCCGCTGGATAGTGCCGAGATTGACGCGGCTGTTACGGCTGTGACGGAAACTGTGCCAGCAAAACGTCGGGCGGCGTTATTGGCATTGTTGCGTGATCGTCTGGCCGATGCGCGGGTGCGGCTTGAGGCGGAGCTGACCGAAACCAAGGATGGCGTGATCTATGTTGGCCTGAACGCATGGATGATTGACCAACTTTTGGAGATTGTGCGCCGTGAAGCGGTGCGAGACGCCGGCGGCAAAGCCCAGGCTGGCATGGCGATTGTCGCTGTAGGTGGCTATGGACGCGGCGAGTTAGCCCCGCATTCGGATATTGATATTCTGTTTCTGGTCAAGAACAAGGTTACGAATGGTCTGAAATTACAGATTGAATATATTCTTTATATGCTATGGGATTTGGGGCTGAAGGTTGGCCATGCAACGCGCAATGCGGCAGATTGCATAGTTGCAGCCAAGGAAGACCAGACGATTCTGACAGGCCTGCTGGAAATGCGGCATGTCGCGGGTGACACGGCATTATCAGATCAACTGAGTGCTATGTTCGATGCCCATGTGGATAAAACAAAGCCGTTGAATTTTGTCGAGGAAAAGCTGGCCGAACGTGATCTGCGGCATCAGCGGCTTGGTGATACGCGCTATGTGGTCGAACCTAATATCAAGGATGGCAAAGGTGGGTTGCGTGATCTGCATACTTTGCTATGGACGGTGAAATATGCCTATCGCGCCACATCTTTGGTCGATATTGTCGATCAGAGCATTCTGCGTGATAGTGAGGCGCGCCGCTTTGCCGCCGCCCAGCGGTTTTTATGGACAGTGCGCTGTCATCTGCATCTATATGCAGGACGCCCCGAAGAACGGCTCGATTTCGAAGCGCAGATGGTGATTGCGCCGCTTATGGGATTTGCCGATCGTGGCGGTTTGCGCGGGGTTGAGCGTTTCATGAAACGCTATTATCTGGCCGCACGCGATGTTGGCAATCTGACGCGTATTTTTTGTGCGGCGATGGAAACTGACTTTCGTAAGCGGCGTAAATTTTTTGAAAAAAGCTTTAAGCTGTCGCGTAATATTGGCGAGTTCCAAATTCAGGCCGGACGTATCAGCCTGGCAGACGATATTCTGTTTCGTGATGCGCCGTTACGGATTTTAAAGCTGTTTCAACTGGCGCAAGAGCATGAAGCCGATATTCATCCGCAGACATTGCATCGTATCACCCGCGCGATGCCGTCGATTGATGCCGAAACGCGCGCTGATCCGGCGGCAAATGCCCTGTTTCTGGATATTCTGACATCCGCGACGAATCCTGAGCGTATTTTGCGGCTGATGAATGAAAGCGGCGTTATCGGGCGGTTCCTGCCCGACTTTGGCCGGATCGTCGCGATGATGCAATTCGATATGTATCACAGCTATACGGTCGATGAACATACGATCAAGGCGTTGGGGATTTTGCACCGGATTGAAACTGGTGGGCTGACAGGCGATGCGCCAGTTGCCAGTGAAGCGATGCCGGAAATCGGATCGCGGCGGGCGTTATTTGTCGCCGTTCTGTTGCATGATATTGCCAAGGGGCGCGGCGGCGATCATTCGATTCTGGGGGCTGAGGTGGCGCATAAGGTCTGTCCACGGCTTGGGCTGACGCCTGCCGAAACCGAAACGGTTTCATGGCTGGTGCGTCATCATCTGCTGATGAGCAAGATTGCGTTCCGTTATGATCTGAATGATCCAAAAACCATTGAAGATTTTGCCGCGATTGTACAATCGCCTGAGCAATTACGTCTGTTACTGATTCTGACTGTTGCCGATATACGCGCGGTTGGCCCGACGATCTGGAATGGCTGGAAAGCAGCGCTGATGCGTGATCTATTCAGCCGTACCGATGCCGTGCTCAAAGGCGGTGATCCGACGGTGATTGCCCAAGGCAATGCCGAAATGGCCCGCGCACTGGCTTTTGAAAAATTGGTTGGTGATAAAGATTCGAGCACGCCAAGCAGACAGAAGGCGAAAAAAGAAAAAAGCGGTACTGTATGGACGGCGGCGGCGTTTGACGCACATGCCGATAATTTTCCACAAGCCTATTGGACCGGATTTGACGCGAAAAGCCATTGCAAACATGCCGTGCTATGCCAGCAATTCCGCAATCTGGAAACGCCTTTGCTGATTGATCTGAGTTCTGATAAAGCACGGCGCGCGACAGAAATGACCGTTATCACTGTCGATGATCCAGGTTTGTTTTCGCGCATTGCCGGCGCGGTGGCCGCGGTCGGTGTCAATATTGCGGGCGCACGAATTACGACCTGTAGCGATGGTACCGTGCTGGATGTTTTTTATCTGCAAACGATCGATAATCAGGTTGTCGATGATGCCGCACTTTTGACCCGAATCCGTGATTTCGTAACCAAGGCGGCGGTTGGCAAGATGCGGATTGCCGATGCGTTGATGGCGCGCTGGCAACAAATGCCAAAGCGTATCCGTCGCTTTCCGGTGCCGCCACGCGTGCTGTTATCAAATAATATCAGCAAAACGCATAGCGTGATCGAAGTGAATGGCCGCGATTTTCCGGGCTTTCTGTACAAGATTACCCGTTGCATGGTTGATCTTGGCCTGCAGATACAATCATCAAGCATTTCGACGTATGGCGAACGGGTTGTTGACGTATTCTATGTGAAAGATATTTTCGGTTTGCAAATTTCCAACGAGGTGCGCCAGCAACATATCCGCAATGCGCTATTGGCGGTTCTGCAAACAAGCGATGCGCATGATGCAGACACTAATGACGGGGATGCCGCATGAGCCAGCGTTCACTATTGGGAGCGTTCCGGCAGATTGGACTGCTGACAGGTGCTAGCCGGATACTGGGCTTTGGCCGTGATGTGGCCTTTGCCACTTTTCTGGGGGCGGGGCCTTTGGCTGATGCGTTTCTGGTGGCGTTGAAATTGCCAAATATGTTCCGCAGGCTGAGCGCCGAAGGGGCATTGACGAATGCCTTTGTGCCCAGCTTTTCACATATACGGGCGGCAGATGGCAATGATGCCGCGATGAAGCTGGCGGCAGAGGTGCAAATATTGCTGACGCTTATTTTGCTGGTGATTGTCGTGCTGGCCGAGTTTTTCATGGTCGATCTGGTACGCTTGCTGGCGCCCGGATTTGTGGCAACACAAGACCGTTTTGACGCTGCGGTTGCGCTGGGGCGGATCACCATGCCGTATCTGCCGCTGATTTCGCTGGTGGCTTTATGGTCGGCGATTGCCAATGCGCATGACCATTTTGCTGCGGGTGCGATCATGCCGATATTTTTTAATCTATGTCTGATCGTAGGGGCGATGGCGTTACCTGTCATGGCGACAGGTGATGTGGTGACTTCGGCAATGCCGCTGGCGGTGGCGCTATTGGTGGCAGGGGTTGTCCAGCTTGCTGTCATGTTTGTCATTTTGCGTCGTTTTGGCGGCACACCAGCCTGGATTTTTCCACGGCTGACAGCGGCAGGACGCGCCATGTGGCGCAAATTTACCCCGGCGGCATTGGCAGCAACTGCGATGCAGGTGAATATGCTGGTTGATCTGATTCTGGCGTCATTGTTACCTGTGGGCGCGATCTCATGGCTTTATTATGCTGATCGGATCGTACAATTGCCGTTAGGGATTATCGGGATCGCGCTGGGCACCGCGCTGCTACCAAAATTATCAAAAGCCGAAGCCGAACAGGATCAGACATCGGTGGGCGCGATCTTGAATGATGGTATCGGGCTGGCCGGATTTTTTGTGATCCCTGCGGTAACGGCGCTGATCTGTATTGCCGAGCCAATCATAAGCGGGCTGTTTGCCTATGGTGCTTTTAGCGCCGCCGATGCCGTGGTTACGGCATTGGCATTACAGGCCTATGCGCTTGGTTTGCTTGGGTTTGTTGCGACAAAATTATTCCAGCCAGCCTTTTATGCGGCAGGCCAACCAGCAACAGTTCTGAAAATATCGTTACTTGCGGTGCTGGTGAATGTGGCTGGATCATTGATATTGATGCGGATATACGGGCATGTTGGGCTGGCGATTGCAACATCATTTTCGGGTGTCATGGCGGCATTGATGCTAGGCATTCTGCTGGTTCGTAAAGGGAAATTGGCGCAGATACCGTTTGGTCTGATTGGCCGGTTATGTGTGGCGTCAGCCTTTATGGCAGCTGGGTTGTTGGGAACAAGACAGGCGATGCCTGATCTGCCACATGCGCTGGCGCTGGTTTTGCTGGTGGTTGTGGGTGTGGTGCTTTATCTGGCCGCCTCGGTGGTTTTAAAAACAATTCCCAAAGGCATTTTGCGATCAAGGTCATAGTGTGATGCCACTGTGCAGGGCTTGACCATCTGGCGTACAGCATGGATAACCAGACATTCGTTTTTAAGGGTGTCTATAAAGGAACCAGAAATGACAAAGTCAGCGTCAAACGCGAACCGCATTTTTTCGGGTATTCAGCCGACTGGCAATCTGCATCTTGGTAACTATCTTGGTGCGATCCGAAACTGGGTGACATTGCAGGACGATTTTGAATCGATCTATTGTGTTGTCGATTTGCATGCGGTTACGGTACCGCAGGATCCAATCCAGCTTCGAAACAGCACGCGTGAAGTGACAGCCAGCCTGATTGCGTCGGGCATTTCGCCAGAACGGTCAATTCTGTTTAATCAGTCACGGGTGCCGCAACATGCCCAGCTGGCGTGGATTTTTAATTGCGTGGCACGGCTTGGCTGGTTGAACCGGATGACGCAGTTCAAGGAAAAAGCAGGCAAAAACCGTGAACAGGCGTCAGTTGGTCTATATTCATACCCGATTTTGATGGCGGCGGATATTTTGACATATAGAGCAACGCATGTGCCGGTGGGAGAAGACCAGAAACAGCATCTTGAGCTGACCCGCGATATTGCCCAGGCGTTTAACAGCCATTACGAGACTGACTGTTTTCCGCTTCCCGAGCCGCAGATTTTTGGCAGTGCAACACGGGTGATGAGCTTGCGAGATGGCACCAGCAAAATGAGCAAATCCGACATGTCCGAATTATCCCGCATTAATTTGACCGATGATAATGACACGATTGCAGCCAAGATACGCAAAGCCAAAACCGACCCCGATGCGCTGCCATCCGAGGCGGCAGGTTTGGCCGGACGCGCGGAAGCCGAAAATCTGGTTGGTATCTATGCGGCGATGGCCAATATGACAGTCGATGATGTTCTGCGTGAATTTGGGGGCCGTGGTTTTGGTGATTTCAAACCTGCATTAGCGGCTTTGGCAGTTGATCAGCTGGCGCCAATAGGGGCGCGGATGCGTGAATTGCTGGAAAATCCGGATGAGCTGGATGCGATTCTGGATGATGGCGCGGTGCGTGCCGAGGCCATTGCGCGGCCAATTCTGGCTGAAGTTCATGACATTGTAGGTTTTCTGGGTGCGCCCGTGCGATAGGCAGATAGATGCGCGCCCAGAATGCGGCTTTAAAATAACCCCGGAATGCGGCTTTAAAATAACAATGTCTAACTCTTGCCATAAAACTGACAGATTACCATCTATATGCTAAGATAAGCTCAGGTTTGATATGCGTTGTTTTGGCTGGGTTGTGATAATGCGTGTGGATGTTGGGTGTGAATATAGCGTATCAAGCGTTAAGGTCTTCAATCAGGTAGCCGTAAATTAGGGAATAAATGGATGTTCATACAAACACAAGATACGCCAAATCCGGCGACGTTGAAATTCATCCCCGGGGTGCCTGTGCTGGCACAAGGTACGGCAGATTTTCCAACGGCTGATAGCTCCGGATCATCGCCAATGGCGCGCCGCCTATTTCAGGTTGATGGCGTCGCAGGTGTGTTTCTGGGTGGTGATTTTATCGCTGTGACCAAAGTTGACGAGATGGATTGGTTTGCGCTTAAGCCGTCAATTCTGGCGGGTATTATGGAGCATTTCGCATCAGGTCTGCCAGTGATTGAAGATCATGCTGGCGATGACAGTGCGGCACGTGACGATGAAGAAGATGATGATACTGTGAAGCAGATCAAGCATCTGCTTGATACACGCGTGCGGCCTGCGGTGGCGATGGATGGCGGCGATATTGTCTTTCAGGATTTTGACGATGGCGTGGTGACATTGCAGATGCGCGGGGCATGTCAGGGATGTCCAAGCTCTACAGCCACGTTGAAAATGGGCATTGAGAATATGCTCAAGCACTATATTCCCCAAGTTCGGGAAGTTCGTGCTGCCGACTTTTAGATCCTTGTATTTTAGTTTCAGGTAGTATCGTGACAGACCGACGGAATTTGCTTTTGCAGGACAAAAACATTGTCAGACTTACAATGGCGCTGGTCGCGGTCAGCATTCTGGTGCCTGGGGTTCTTAAGGTTGGGCCGCCACAATGGTTGCATACGCCATCCCCGATTGCAGAAGATGTGTCCGCACCCGAAATCCAAACACCAGAAATAGCTAGCGTAGCCAAGCCGGTCGGTGAAAATGAGGTTCCTGCCCTTGCCGATGTTAAAAGTATTAAGAATAATACTTATCAAGAAAAGACCAGCGGCGACCAGAGTGGCGCGATTGAAGCTGTAAGCGAAGATAAAGCTACGGAAACAGCCGTGACAGCCCCTTTAGCAACGGCATCAGCAATGTCTTCATCAGTGACAACCGCACAAGACCAGTCTGGAACGCCAAAAAACGACAGCAAAATGGTGGCGAATGTGCAAACGCCGCGTGAAGCAGTCGTAGCATCGCTGACAAAACCAAAGGCATCAAAGCCACAGGTAAAAACACCCCCATTGGCTGTGGCACGCAATTTTGTAAGGGTGATTCCCGCGTCGCATGCCGCGCTGGCCAGCCCAGAGCAAAAAGAACAATTTATCAAAATGGTTTTGCCACTGGTTCTGGCGTCGAACGAAGAAATTATCCAGCGTCGTGCGGCTATCCGGCGCGCCTATGACAGAAAAGATGTTGTTACGCTGAGCAAATGGGCCAAACTTTATAAATTACCGCCAGAAAATGTTGTCAGTCAGGCCTTTTTGAATAATCTGCTTGCCCGTGCCGATGTGATACCGGTGCCGCTGGCTTTGGCGCAGGCGGCGATCGAGTCTGGCTGGGGCACATCACGCTTTGCGCGGCAAGGCAACGCGCTTTTTGGTCAATGGGCCTGGCAAGAAGATGTTGGCATCAAACCGCTAAATGCCAGCAACAAGAATGCCGTCGTGCGTAGTTTTCCTAATCTGCTGGGATCAGTGCGTGCCTATATGCATAATCTGAATACGCATCAAGCCTATCAGGGGTTGCGTGATAGCCGTGAAAGACTTGCCAAAATGCCGGATGAAAACAAAGCCAACATCCTTGTGAATCATTTGCATAATTACGCCGAAATCGGCTTGAAATATGTCAAGGATCTGAAGCTTGTCATGCGGAAAAATAACCTGCAAAATTATGCAAAGGCCTATCTGTCATAGAACACGCTGAGTCTTCGCGATCATCTTATCACCGTCGCTTCGCTTGGTGGATGATGCTTATATAATCCGCGATCATCTTTCGGCCTGTGGCCGGATGATGCTTATGGATTCAGGAATTGGCGGCCAAACCAACGCCAGCG
>NZ_CAXBVX010000079.1:0-9113 GCF_963979125.1 uncultured Candidatus Puniceispirillum sp. | reverse complement strand
GGTTTTTGAAATAATTGGTGATGCGTCTGGACAGGTATCAACGATCCCGCCCCAATGCCGCAACATGCGCAGTCGCGACAATACTGGAAACAACTCAACGGCGGCGGCCAGCATATGCTCGGGAACGGGAAATGACCCGCGCTGGGCATAGGAATTATATTTATCCACGCCGGCACCAAGCACCATTTCGCCTTTATCTGATTGGCTTATATACATATGCACCGCATTTGACATGATGACGGTATCCAATATTGGCTTAATTGGTTCCGACACCAAAGCTTGCAAAGGGCGGCTGGCCAATGGCAAACGGATGCCTGCCATTTCGGCAACAACACTCGAATGACCTGCAACAACACAGCCGACCTTGTTGGTTTTGATATAGCCGCGTGTTGTTTCGATCCCGACAATCTTGCGTCCCTGACGGCGCAGTCCAGTCACTTCACATTTCTGAATGATGTCAACGCCCAGATCATCTGCGGCGCGCGCATATCCCCACGCCACCGCATCATGCCGTGCGGTACCACCGCGCTTCTGCAGGAAACCACCCATAACCGGATAGCGGATTGACTGGTCAATATTGATACAGGGAACAAAGGCCTTGATTTCCTTTGGTCCCAGAATGTCTGAATCAATGCCATTTAGACGAATGGCATGAACCCGTCGCGACATTTCGCGCACTTCATGTTCGCTATGCGCGATTGTCAGAACGCCGCGCTGGGAAAACATCACATTGAAATTAATGTCCTGTGACAGACCTTCCCACAATTTCATAGAATGTTCATAGATCGCAGCTGACTCATCCCATAGATAATTTGAACGGATGATGGTGGTGTTACGGCCTGTATTGCCGCCGCCAAGCCAGCCTTTTTCAATCACGGCGATATTGGTCATGCCATGCACTGCCGCCAGATAATAGGCTGTTGCCAGCCCGTGGCCACCACCGCCGATAATAACCGCATCATATTCCGCTTTAGGTTCGGCGTCGCGCCAGGCGCGTTGCCAGTCCTGATGATAGCTCATCGATTGCCGCGCAAGGGCAAAGGCAGAATATTTTGGTTTGCCGCCTGGTAGTCCGCGATTACCTCGATCAGGCTGGTTTCCGGCCATGTCATCTACTCCCTTAAACGCCATGTTGTCCCTGTCACCCAAAGGGGGCGCTACATGGTAAATACAGCGCCACAGTGCGCTTTGGTCACTTCGATACCTGTCTTGGCACCGACGCGGGTTTTGTTTCTTTCGACATGCGTAACAAAGTCATACGTAACTACCGCACAACTTTGGCGCAGCCCGATAGTCAATAACAATTCTTGCACCTTAAGAATAGCAAATTCAGCTTCAAAACCCATATCAAAAACATAAATTATGTTACACTAAATATCATATTTGCTTTGGCTTGACGCCTGCGGCGATTATGCCACTATTGCGCATGGCCAGCATCGGCCTGCCACTTTATGCTATTGTCAGCTTAAAGACGTGAGGAGTGCCAAATGGCTGTTATAAATTCAATCGCTGACCGTCATGAAGATATGCGTGGCTGGCGCCATCTTTTGCATACGCATCCTGAAATCGCCTATGAGGAAGTCTGGACTTCTGATTTTATCGCCGAAAAACTCGAATCCTTTGGTATTGAGGTGCATCGCGGTATGGGTAAAACAGGTGTTGTTGGGGTTTTGCGTGGCACTGGTGACAGCACAGCGGCTATTGGTTTGCGCGCTGATATGGACGCTTTGCCGATGCAAGAAATGAACGAATTTGAACATGCGTCACAAATACCCGGACGTATGCACGCCTGCGGCCATGATGGTCATT
This sequence comes from uncultured Candidatus Puniceispirillum sp., assembly GCF_963979125.1. Classification (NCBI taxonomy): domain Bacteria; kingdom Pseudomonadati; phylum Pseudomonadota; class Alphaproteobacteria; order Puniceispirillales (SeqCode); family Puniceispirillaceae (SeqCode); genus Puniceispirillum (SeqCode); species uncultured Candidatus Puniceispirillum sp. The sequence continues at coordinate 7,304 of NZ_CAXBVX010000079.1, read as the reverse complement.
CGACCATGCTGTTGGGCGCGGCGCAATATCTGTCGGAAACAAGGAATTTTGACGGTACGGTCTATTTCATTTTCCAGCCTGCCGAAGAAGAAGGTGCTGGTGCCAAGGCAATGGCCGAAGATGGCCTTTTCACGCAGTTCGACATGCAAACGGTATGGGGTATGCATAACTGGCCGGGGGTTGATGTTGGCACCGTTGGGGTGCATCGGGGTGCCTGTATGGCGGCCGCTGATATGTTCGAAATTCGTCTCAATGGTGTTGGCGCGCATGGGGCTATGCCGCATCAGGGCGTTGACCCAATTATATGTGGTGCGGCGCTGGTGCAATCCTTGCAAACGATTGTTTCGCGCCGTGTTTCCCCTTTGTCACCAGCCGTTGTCTCAGTTACGATTTTTGAAGCTGGTAGTGCCTTTAATGTTATTCCGGGTGCCGCGCGGTTGGCAGGAACCGCACGCGCCTTTTCGGCGGATGTGCGCACTTTGCTGGAAACATCGATTCGTGAGATTGCCGCCACCACTGCCGCGACATATGGATGCGGGCTGGAACTTGACTGGATCGCTGGTTATCCGCCGACGGTGAATCATCTGGCCGAAGCGGATCGCGCTGCCACTGTCGCGGCCTTGGTTTTGGGTGATGATAAAATTGTCACTGACATCGAACCGTCGATGGCGTCCGAAGATTTTGCCTTTATGCTTGAAGAAAAACCGGGGGCCTATATCTGGCTTGGCGCTGGTCAACCAAAGGCTGATGGAAATCTGCATAATGCGTGCTATGATTTTAATGATGATCTTCTGCCCTTGGGGGCTAGCTATTGGGCGCGTCTTGTCGAAACTGAATTGACCAAATAGATAATCCGAACAGCTATATTCCGAACAGCTATACTCTGGCCCTTAGACTTCAAAAACATAAATCCAGACACAGTTTCAGATGCAATCCAGATACAGATTCAAACCTTCAAAAACGCTGTATCACCATTTTAAATATATTTGTTCACGAAATGTTTCACGTGAAACATTTCGCAAAATATCGTCAAAAATATGTTTCTGCACACTTTTTGTTAACCATTATCAGGCATTATAGGTTTGAAATGGAGGGCGCAGATGCTGGAGACGATTGCTGGAACCGAGAATAAATATTTTGATGGTGGCTGTCATTGTGGGGCGGTACGCTTTCGCCTGATTGGGCCATTAACGCCGCTTTTGATTTGCCATTGCGATGATTGCCGCCGAATTTCTGGCACAAGCTGGGCCGCAACATCGGTGCCTGACCATTGTTTTAAGATCACGTCATCATCATCCGCCTTGCGCTGGTATGATAGTTCCAGCTGGGCCAAGCGCGGCTTTTGCACCACCTGCGGATCCAGCATGTTCTATCGGATGCATGGCGAGGGGCGGACATCGATTGCCCCCGGCGCGCTTGATGATAATGATATGCTAAGGGTGCGGGGGCAGATTTTTGCCATCAGTCATCCGCTGTGGGGTACGCCCGATTCGGCGGTGCCGCATCTGGATGATTTTTTCAAGCCATGATTGCATGTGTGTATATTAGTAACGCCAATGATTTAAGATAGTGGCATAATCAGATCCACTGGCATAATCAAATCCGCTGGCATAATCAAATCCGCTGGCATAATCAAATCCGCTGGCATAATCAGATCCACTGATATTTTCAGATTTGCTGGCATAATCAGATCCACTGATATTTTCAGATCAGCTGGTATTGCGGATTTGCTCACGCACGGCAATGCATGGGCTTCCTTCGGCAAATAGCACCGCACAGGCAGACCGTGCCTGGGTTTCGTCAAGATCGTGAAACCGCACACGCCATAAAGGCATATCGCCACTTGTCACCAATGTCAGCCTTGCCGGTGTCATGCCAAGCACATTATCGGCCATCCGGCGCGCTTTGGCAGCGGCGCGGTGGGCATTGACGCGCTGGGCAAAACTGCCAATCTGTACACTCCAGACTTCGTCAATCATGATAGCAGGCATGATGTCGGATGCGGCTCTTTTGCTGGCACTAGGGCGTTTGTCTTGTTCAGGCGCGTCCAGAAATTCTTCTTTGGGTAATGGCTGTTTGGCAAGCCGTCTTACTTTGATAAGTGAGCCACGCTCAGGTGGAGATTTTGGTAATTTTTGCGGAATATTGACGGCGGCAACCTGCGTGCTGATTGCGGCAGGTTTTGCACGTTTAAACTGCGCATCCAGAATTTTCATCATATGTGCATCGCGGGACCGTGATGTTTTGCCGCCAAAGACAACACCGATTAGCCGCACACCATGCCGTTCAACAGACGCAACCAGATTGAAACCCGAGGCATTTATATAGCCGGTTTTGATTCCATCGGTTCCAGAATAATGCGCCAGTAATTTGTTGTGGTTGCCAAATTTCCGGCCTTTCCAGTTAAAGCTCTGGGTGCTGAAATAACTATATAATCGTGGAAAATCGCGGCGCATGGCAATAGCCAGCCGCGCCATGTCACGGGCTGTTGATTTTTGCTGACTATGCGGCAATCCAGAGGCGTTTTTAAATACTGTTTTACGCATACCCAAAGCGCGCGCTTTACGGGTCATCCGCTTGGCAAAGCTGCGCTCGGTTCCCGAAATGGATTCGGCAACGGCGGTTGCCACATCGTTGGCCGATTTGGTGACAAGTGCATAAATAGCTTGTTCGGCACTGATTGACTGTCCAGGTTTTAGATATAGTTTTGATGGCGAACGGCTGGCGGCAAGTTTGGACACGCCGATCCGCGAGTCCATATCCATACGGCCAGATTTGATTTCTTCAAATAGCAGATATAGCGTCATGATCTTGGTTAATGATGCCGGATAGCGCATGGCATCGGCATTGCGAGCATACATAACCCGGCCATTGTCAGCATTGATAACGATAGATGCGTATTTGGACGCCATAGCATATTGCGGCCATGCCACAACACCACAAGACAGCATCAGAAACATTATGAATCGCCGCAGACTTTTGAATGTTACATCGGGCATTATGCCAGAAAGAATCGACCTGCCCAGATGTGCTTTGGCTTCGGTCATAGCAGTTAAGCAGATATTTATAACAGCCATAAAATACTTTCCTGACAAGCACCGCAACCGGCGCGTTAACGTAATCTACTTGTGCAGGAATCATACCGGAATTAAGGTTTCAATCAAGAATCTTAGCGAAAAATTCACCTTTTTCTTAATTGATGTTTTCAATTAGGCTCTAAGACATGATTTTTTTTAATTCAACCCCTTTTCCAGCGCTATTTAATGCCAATATCATAAATGTGATCAGCGATATGTAGCGATATCGGGTAATTTGGTTATAATGTTAAATGTAGTAAGATAAAGGTGCGGCATTCGTCCATGCCAGCGAGCAGATTATGACAGATAAAGACAAAAAACATGATGGGGGTTCGGGCCAGATTATTCTGGAAAGCCGAACGCAAACAAAGAAACCGTCAATGTATAAAGTCGTGATGATGAATGACGATTATACACCGATGGAATTTGTTGTTCATGTATTGCAGCATTTCTTTGGTCGGACTGCCGAAGAAGCGACACAGATCATGCTTAATGTCCACCAACGTGGTGTCGGTATTTGCGGCATATATAGCTTTGAAATCGCGGAAACCAAAGCCAGCAAGACTATGGAATATGCACGCCAGAAAGAACATCCGTTGCAACTTCAATTGGAAAAGGAATAGGGTAAATGCTGTCTCGTGAACTGGAAGAGTCCCTACGCCGTGCCATGTCGAACGCGACAACGCGTGCGCATGAATTTGCAACGCTTGAACATCTGTTACTTGCCTTGACCGAAGATAGCGACGCGCTTGAGGTTTTGAGTGCCTGTAATGTTGATATTCAAGAACTATCTCGCAAATTAGAAGAATATATTGAAGTCGAACTCGAATCGATTGTCAGCAGTAAGGATGCGCTTGATGTGCAACCAACAGCGTCTTTCCAGCGCGTTATCCAGCGCGCGATTATCCACACCCAGTCATCAGGCCGTGAAGTTGCCACCGGTGCTAATGTTCTGGTCTCGATCTTTTCCGAACGTGAAAGCCATGCTGTATGGTTTTTAAAGTCGCTTAACATGACCCGACTTGATGCGGTGTCTTTTCTTAGCCACGGCAAGGATGGCAATATCGCCCGCGGTGCTGAAGATCAGGCTGAGGGTGAACAGATTGACGATTCTGGAAGTGATCCGCTTAGTCAATATGCGGTTAATCTGATTGCCAAGGCCGCGAATGGGCGCATTGACCCGTTGATCGGTCGTGACCGTGAAGTTGACCGTACGATTCAGGTGTTGTGTCGCCGCACCAAGAACAACCCGCTTTATGTTGGTGATCCGGGTGTTGGCAAGACAGCAATTGCCGAAGGTCTGGCCTTGCGAATTTATAATGGTGAGGTGCCAGATGTGCTGACGAATGCCGTGATCTATGCCCTTGATATGGGGCAATTGCTGGCTGGTACGCGCTATCGTGGTGATTTTGAAGAGCGCTTGAAAGCGGTCATGAAGGCTATTGAGGAAGATGAAAACGCGATTCTTTTCATTGATGAAATTCATACAGTGATTGGTGCTGGGGCAACATCGGGTGGGGCTATGGATGCGTCTAACCTGTTAAAGCCAGCTTTGCAGGAAGGTAATCTGCGTTGTATCGGGTCAACAACCTATAAAGAATATCGTGGTCATTTTGAAAAAGATCGTGCGCTGGTGCGCCGATTCCAGAAAATCGATGTGGCTGAGCCGACAGTGGCAGATACCATTAAAATTCTGAATGGTCTGAAAAGTCGTTATGAGGCGCATCATAAAATTCGTTATACAGGCGCTGCATTAAAGACTGCGGTTGATCTGGCTGCGCGTTATATCAATGACCGCAAGCTTCCTGATAAAGCGATTGATGTGATTGATGAGGCTGCCGCCGCCCAAAATCTGTTGGCACCTTCACGCCGTAAGGCAACTGTTGGACAAAAAGAAATCGAAGCGACTGTTGCGACGATGGCGCGGATACCTTCAAAGCATGTTAGCCGCGATGATAAAGCGGTTTTGGCAACGCTTGAAGATGATCTGAAACGCCTAGTCTTTGGTCAAGATGCGGCAATCTCGGCATTGTCATCGGCAATCAAATTATCGCGTGCTGGTTTGCGTGAAGTTGAAAAGCCAGTCGGTAATTATCTGTTTTCTGGCCCCACGGGCGTTGGTAAAACCGAAGTGGCACGTCAACTGGCCGAAGCCTTGGGTATCAAGCTGATTCGTTTCGACATGTCGGAATATATGGAACGTCACACAGTGTCGCGCCTGATTGGTGCACCTCCGGGCTATGTCGGTTTCGATCAAGGTGGTCTTTTGACCGATGCTGTCGATCAGACCCCTCATGCGGTGCTGTTGCTTGACGAGATTGAAAAAGCGCATCCCGATCTGTTCAATATTCTGTTGCAGGTGATGGATCATGGCAAGCTGACCGACAATAACGGTAAATCGGTTGATTTCCGTAATGTCATTTTGATTATGACAACGAATGCGGGAGCGCAGGAATTGTCCAAAAAGGCGATTGGTTTTGGCCGTGATATGAATGACGGGGCTGATATAGAAGCGATTGAGAAAATGTTCACGCCTGAATTCCGTAACCGTCTTGATGCGATGATACCGTTTGCGCCGCTGGAAAGCGATGTGATCCGGCTTGTTGTCGATAAATTCATGATGCAGCTGGATGCCCAGCTGGCCGAACGCAACGTTGAAATTGAACTGAGTGATGCGGCGCGTGACTGGCTGGCAGCGCGCGGGTATGACCGTAATTATGGTGCCCGCCCACTTGCCCGCGTGGTTCAGGAAAATATCAAAAAACCACTTGCCGATGCGTTGCTATTTGGCGAGCTGTCTGGTGGTGGTCTTGCCTTTGTCGATGTCAAGGATGATGAAATTGTGGTTGAGGTGAAAGCCCCGCCGCAACGTGCTTTGCCAAGCGGTAAACGGACAGCTTTGCCAGCCCCACAGGATGGCTAACTATTTTTTAACTAGCCATCTTTTTTAAAGGGGCTGACAAAATCGATATGGTTTTTTTCAGCTTCGATTCCACGGCTTTCGGCAGTTAGAAAACGGGCAATGGCATCCTTGAAGCCATCATGCGCGATCCAGTGTGCCGAATAGGTTTTGGCAGGCAAATATCCGCGTTGAACTTTGTGGAATCCTTGCGCGCCTGCTTCAACGCGGGCGAGGCCATGTGCAATGGCAAAATCAATCGCCTGATAATAGCATGTCTCAAAATGCAGATTTGGAATATCAAGGTCGGCACCCCAATTGCGCCCATAAAGACAATCATCACCGATAAAGTTGATTGCACCAGCAATGATTCGGCCTTGATATTCGGCAAGTACCAACAAAATTTTATCAGACATTGTTCTGTGCAGATCGCGAAAGACATCATGCGTCAGATAGGCACCGCCCCATTTACGATCGATGGTCGATATGTAGAACCGGAAAAATGTGTCGATATGCGTCTGGGTAATATCACTGCCAGTTAACTGGATCATCCGGACGCCAGCATCATGAACAGACTGACGTTCCTTTTTGATGTTTTTGCGTTTGCGCGATGATAAGCCAGACAGGAAATCATCAAAATCTTTATAGTCTTTATTATGCCAGTGAAATTGCAAGCCAGAGCGAATGAGCCATCCAGCCGCCCGCAATGGCGCAAGATCGTCTTTGGGCAGGAAATTCAGATGCGCCGATGACAGGCTGTATTTATCAATTAATTGAGTGATGCCATAGGCAAGCGCGGCTTTGATATCGTCACGATTGTCGCGTGCCAGCAAACGTGGGCCAGCCGCCGGGGTAAAGGGCACCGCGCCCAGCAATTTTGGATAATATTGACCCCCCGCACGCATAAAGCCATCAGCCCAGCTATGATCGAAAATATATTCGCCATAGGAATGGTGCTTGATATAGTGCGGCACCGCGCCCAGTAAACTGCCTTCGCTATCACGCAATAAAAGATGCAAAGGTTCCCAGCCACTGTCATTACCGACAGCGCCACCTGTTTCCATTGCCTTTAGAAATTCATGCCGAACAAAAGGGTTGCCATCGCCAGCCAGACGATTCCAATCATCAGTGCTAATTGCACTAATGTCTTTGGTTTGTTCAAGGGTGAAATCAAGGCCGTCCATATATAAGAAAATGGCAATAAAAAGCCGTCCCTACAAGGGGGACGGCATATATATTTTTGGATGATTTGTACATCCATCTATCGACTTTGGGTCGGATGATGCTTGATGCCGCGATCATCCATCGACCTTCGGTCGGATGATGCT
>NZ_CAXBVX010000078.1:0-9146 GCF_963979125.1 uncultured Candidatus Puniceispirillum sp. | reverse complement strand
CTATCCAGCTGAGCTACGGGTGCATTCAATCAATCGATAGGATAAACACATACACTGCGCGCCCCCCGAAGCCAAGCCCCAACTAATGCTTATGGATATGGCAAAGATAGCGATCGCTGTGACATCATCATCAAACAAACCCTGCCATCATCATATCAGAACAAAATTGGCCTGTTCCGTTCAACCCTATGTCGTTAAGGCCAGGAACACATCTTCAAGGTCGGATTCTTGTGTATTAACATCGCCAATTTCTAGCCCTAAGGCGGTAACCTTGCTGATAATCGCGCCCGCGCTTATTTCGCGAGGATTGAACTGGATCTGTAATTTGCCATCTTGCCATTCCGCCCCAAGCGCGATCAGTGCCGCAGGCAACGGGTCGGGTGGTGGCGCGGTCAGCGTCAAATGCAAATCCTTGACGCTGGTTTCCTGCATCAATTCATGTTTGGGCTTTGATGTGATGACGTTGCCTTTATCAATAATTGCCACATGGTCGCACAGGGCTTCGGCTTCTTCGAGATAATGCGTTGTCAGCACAACGGTCACGCCGCTATCACGTAAAGTCAGAATATTATCCCATAGGCGCTGGCGTAACGATACATCAACGCCGGCGGTTGGTTCGTCAAGCACCAGAATGGGTGGGCTATGCACCATGGCTTTGGCGACAAGCAAGCGGCGGCGCATACCGCCAGACAGACGACGTGCATAAAAATCTGCCTGTTCGGTCAGGCTGACCATCTCCAGAATTTCGTCAACGCGGCGCTCGGATTTAGGAACCCCAAACAAGCCTGACATCAACTCCAATGTTTCACGCGGGCTGAAAAAGGCATCAACATTCAACTCTTGCGGCACAATGCCGATATTGGCGCGCGCCTGACGTGGATCGTCATCAATATCGGTGCCCCAGACGCTGATGCTGCCAGCTGATTTTACAACGGTGCCTGCCATGATATTTATGAATGTCGATTTGCCAGCACCATTCGCACCAAGCAGGCCGAACACGCATCCGACTGGAATATCGAGATCAATCCCTTTTAGCGCTTCTTTGCGGTCATTGCCTTTGCTACCATATGTTTTTGCCAGACCTCGTGCCGTAATCGCCATGCCATTTTTGGGGGCAGAGGTAAACCGGGTATGCATAGCTGACGGTGGTGATGATATTGGCATGATGCAAATTCCAAAATGAATGCGTGGATGGATAATAACTGGATTTTAGCTGATCCATATTTGTTCATATTTATAGACAGATCATGCGTCATGTACCACCGCGAATCATAATGCGCGCATAATGTGGTGCCAAATACGGATGATTTAAATTTTCATAGGCGCCTTATTGTGTTGGTCTTGTAAATAAATGGGGTCATGTAGGGTGAAGTCATTGCATCGTTGCGGCGCGCGCGATAGATTTCATTTATCATAGGCTTGGCTATGGAAATTATCCTTACCAAGCCCAGTAACAGACCAACGGCAGATTATCTGTCTGCGCTGGTAAAGAGGATTATAATGACAAACCAAGTTAACATGCCCGAAGATACAACCGAGGATATGGCTGTTATTCCGACAAGCCAGCAACGCGTGTCCTGTAATGGTGGTGGGGGTGCACTTGGGCATCCGCTTGTGTGGTTGACACTTGGCACCGATGATAAGGTCGTGTGCCCCTATTGTTCGCGCACCTATGTAAAAGCAACGTCTGATAATAGCTAGGTTCTATAGCGCAGAGACAAACAGCAGATATAATATCTGGGGACATAATGATGGATGATGACACCATTACAGCTGGTGATGCAGGCGCTCATAAAGCACGGCTTTTGCTGATAGATGGTTCGGGCTATATTTTTCGTGCGTTTCATGCATTACCAATGATGACCCGCGCCGACGGAACACCTGTCAATGCTGTCTATGGTTTTACCTCGATGTTGATGAAGCTGGTCGATGACATGGCACCTGATTATGTGGCGGTGGTATTTGATACATCACGTCAGACATTCCGCTCTGACATCTATCCCGATTACAAAGCTAACCGTTCGGCACCACCTGAGGAATTAATTCCTCAATTTTCGCTTGTTCGCGAGGCAACCACCGCACTTAGCTTGCCAATGATGGAAGCTGCAGGTTTTGAAGCGGATGATCTTATCGCCACCTATGCGACGATGGCTGAAGCAGCCAACATGGAAACCATTATCGTGTCCTCGGATAAAGATTTGATGCAGTTGGTGCGCGGCGATGTGACCATGCTTGACCCGATGAAACAGCGTCGGATCGGCGTTGCCGAGGTTGAAGAAAAATTTGGTGTGGCCCCAGATAAAGTTGTCGATGTGCAGGCCTTGGCAGGGGACGCGAGTGATAATGTGCCTGGTGTTCCAGGTATTGGCATAAAAACCGCAGCTGAGTTGATTAATATTTATGGGGATCTTGATAGCCTTTTAGAACGCGCAGGCGAAATCAAGCAACCCAAGCGGCGCGAAAATCTGATCGAATTTGCCGAACAGGCGCGTATTTCACGACAATTGGTTTTGCTGCGAGAAGATGCGCCAACGCCGCTAGACATAAGCGCAATGAAAACGGCAGCGCGAAATATGGATGTGCTGAAAGCGTTTCTGATCGAACAGAATTTTAATCGTTTGCTTGTCCGTATTGGCGCGTCAGCAGAAGCTGGTGACTCTGCGCCTGCGCCAGTTGTCCGGTCAATGGGTGGGACATTGTCGGCGAGCGCCAAACAAGATAACGCGGCCAAGGATAGTGGCGCGGCGACACTACATGATGCGCACAGTTTGCGTGATATTGAAACCAACTATACGCTTATAACCACCCGCGATGCGCTGATCGATTTTCTTGGTAAAGCCCGCAAACAGGGATTTCTGGCAGTTGATACCGAAACCACCGGATTGAATGCATCGGCGGTTGATCTAGTTGGTATTTCAATGGCGATTGCGCCTGGCCAGGCTTGTTATGTGCCCTTGCGCCATGGTTTGGCTAACGCAATGACGACCTCAGATGGGGGCGCTGTTCAGGGGGGGCTCGATTTTTCGGATGAGGGTGACTCTGCCAGCTATCCGCAACTTGATTTCGAAATCGCTATGGCCGAAATCAGGCCGCTTTTCGAAGATCCGGCAGTGCTGAAAATTGGCCATAATCTAAAATATGATGCGCATGTGCTGATGCGTCCCCGAAATGGAGGTATAAGTCTGGCACCAGTTGATGACACGATGTGTTTGTCATATGTGCTGGATGGCGGGCGCGTTGAACGCCATTCTATGGATTATCTTGCGGGGCACTGGTTTGATTACACAACGATTAAATTTTCTGATCTATGTGGCAAAGGTGCCAAACAGATACCGTTCAGCGATCTATCCCCCGATGCAGCACTTGATTATGCGGCCGAAGATGCTGATATCACTTTACGGTTATGGATGATTTTAAAGCCTCGCCTTGCTGGTGAAAAGGTGGCGTCAGTTTATGAACGTCTGGAACGTCCGCTTATCCCGGTGCTGGCGCAGATGGAAAATTATGGTATCACGGTTGACCGTTCTATTTTGGCACGTATGTCAAATGATTTTGCCACGCGAATGGAAGCACTGGCTAAGGATATTCTGGCGCTGGCTGGTGAAGATTTTAATATCGCATCACCAAAACAGCTTGGTGAAATCCTGTTTGACAAGATGGGATTGCAAGGCGGTAAAAAAGCCAAGACTGGCGCTTATTCAACTTCGGCAGACATACTTGAAGACCTAGCAGCATCAGGTGTTGAAATTGCCAGCAAGGTTCTGGATTGGCGACATCTTGCCAAACTCAAATCAACCTATGCCGACGCGCTGGTCGAATGTATTTTGCCTGAAACAGGCCGAGTGCATACATCATTTTCAATGGTTGGGGCGTCAACGGGACGTTTATCTTCTTCCGATCCGAATGTTCAGAATATTCCGATCCGCACTAGCGAAGGACGCCAAATTCGAACGGCTTTCATAGCGGCTGAAGGCTGTAAGCTAATCTCAGTTGACTATTCTCAGATTGAATTGCGGCTGGTCGCGCATGTGGCTGGTGAACATAGCATGATAGAGGCGTTCAAAGACGGGATCGATATTCATGCGCGTACCGCATCCGAAGTGTTTGGTATTCCTCTCGATCAAATGGATTCCGAAACACGCCGTCGGGCAAAAGCCATTAATTTTGGTATTATCTATGGTATTTCGGCATTCGGTTTGGCACGTCAACTATCTATCCCGCAAGGCGAGGCACGTGATTATATTGCTGCCTATTTTGAAAATTTCCCCGGTATTCGTGCTTATATGGAACGCATTAAAACCGAAGCACGTGAAGATGGCTATGTAGAGACATTGTTCGGGCGCCGGATACATATTACGGGTATGGTTGGTGGCAGTCCGGCGCATCGCGGCTTTGCTGAACGGCAGGCGATCAATGCCCCCATTCAAGGCAGTGCTGCTGATATCATCAAGCGTGCTATGATACGTATTCCACCTGCCTTGAAAACGGCAGGCATCAAAGCCGATATGTTGCTTCAGGTACATGACGAATTGATTTTCGAATCTCCAGCGGCTAGCGCCGATGAAGCGGTCAAACATATCACCCGTATCATGGAGGCTGCGGCCATGCCGATCGTAAATCTGATGGTTCCCCTTGTTGCTGAAGCAGGCATTGCCGATAGCTGGGCAGATGCGCATTAAGCTCTAGAATAAGGCGTAAATTAGGCTGGTTTTGACGTGAACTTGCCGCATATTAGCCTTGATCGCTTGCTATCTATAAAAGCTACCAGATACCGCTTAGCCATAGAATAGGTGGTATCGGATCAGAATTTAAATAGAATGGGCACATGGAGAGTGGGTAATGGCTAATCGGATTGCACTTGTTGATGATGACCAGAATATTCTGACATCGGTGTCGCTGATGTTAGAGTCAGAAGGCTTTGATGTACATTGTTATAATGAAGGTGAAGCTGCGCTTCAGGGGTTGGCACGTCAGCCTGTTGATCTTGCTGTTCTGGATATTAAAATGCCCCGCATGGATGGTGTTGAATTATTGCAGAAAATTCGCAAAAACTCTCAACTTCCAGTGATTTTTCTGACCAGCAAAGATGATGAGCTTGATGAAGCTCTTGGCTTTGGTATGGGCGCTGATGATTATATCACAAAGCCTTTTTCCCAGCGTTTATTGCTTGCGCGCATTCGGGCGGTATTGCGGCGTGCTAGCGAAGGTGTGATGGATGCTGCTGGGCCTAATGTTGTGCATCAAGGTGATCTGGTCATGGATCCGGATCGTCATTTGTGTAGTTGGAAAGGTGAAGAGGTCAAATTGACCGTTACCGAATTTTTAATCTTGCAGGCACTGGCATCAAGGCCTGGCATGGTTAAAAACCGAGATCAGCTTATGGATGCAGCTTATGGTGAGTCCATTTTCCTTGATGACCGCACTATTGACAGTCACATAAAAAGGCTACGTCGAAAAATACGGGCGCATGACAGCGCATTTGATGGTATCGAAACCCTGTATGGAATTGGCTATAAATATAAGATAGCCTAGTTCAGCCCATACAAAAATGCGGTGACCTGCTAAATGTACAGTTTGCTTAGGGGTTTAGATGGGCAACGGATATTTTGAGGTGCGGGAGCAAGTTCATTTTAATGAACAAAGTAATAGGTCTAGCAAAGAAAAGCCTTGGACGACTAGGTAGCTTCTGTCTAGCCCCGTTCCGAATGAGCCGTTTAAGTGCACGGATCATGGCAATAATGCTATTTCCGCTGGCGGTATTTCTTGTCGGGCTTTTGTCTATTGATCAATATCGTACCACACTCATAATGTCCGAATTCACCGCATTGGAACGTCAGGGGTTTACTCTTGCGCGGTCTCTTGCGCTTGCCGAGGCTGAGCTTGATGGTGGTATTGCGCGGCGGAAATTATCGCGCCGTACGATGAGTCACCTTATCCCTTTGGTAGGCTTTGGCTCTGAATTGCGTGCTCGTGTATTTCAACCAAACGGCACCCTTTTAGCAGATACGGCAAGACGTGGTAGTGCGCGTGTGCAAACGAATTTGCGCCGTCGGGAAGGCGAGCATTGGCATATCAGAATGAAACGGCATATCCATCATATGATGACGCATGTGACCGCGATGATGAGCAATCCAAATGAATTACCACGCTATGCCGAACAGGTTAAACAGCATGCTGGGCATTATCGTGAGGTGCAGTCAGCCTTGCGCGGTGAACCCATGCGGATGCTACGGCTAGACCCGCGAAGCAATATGGTATTGTCGGTTGCCGTACCAATTCAGGATGTCAGGCTGGTTCGTGGTGCGTTATTGGTATCGATTGGTGGTGGAAAAATTGAAAAGGAACTTGCCGATGTGCATATTGTATTCTTTGAACTATTCATTGCGGTTCTACTTGTCACCATAGGCCTTAGTGTTTATCTGGCGCGATCGATAACCACGCCAATAACCCAGCTTGCGAATGCTGCCGAAAATCTGCGGCGTAGCCATAATTTATCGGCGCGTTTGCAACGATTGCCAGAACGTAAGGATGAAATTGGACAATTATCCGAGTCTTTTATAAATTTGACTGATGAATTACAAAAACGTATGCAGGCAACGGCAGGGTTTGCTGCGGATGTGGCGCATGAATTGAAAAACCCACTTTCGTCTTTGCGAAGTGCGGCTGAGACTATCAGCCGTATTTCTGATCCGGTACAACAGCAAAAATTAATGAATGTGATTTTACAGGATGTGGAACGGCTCAATCGGTTGATAACTGACATTTCTCAGGCCAGCCGTGTTGATACGGAAATAGCGGATCAGCAGGGGCAAGAGGTTGATATTGGCCAGCTTGTTGATAATTTTGTCCAGATGCGCCGCCAAAGTTTTGCTGATAATGACATTCATCTGGATATTCATGATGCACCATTAATGGTTCGCATTCATGAAGGGCGCATTGTGCAAGTTATTGATAATGTTCTTGCCAACGCGGTATCCTTTAGCCCCATGGCGGGTGAGATATTTGTCGCCGTCAAACCAGTTGAAACAGGTCATGTAGCCATATCTATTCGTGATCAAGGACAAGGTATTCCCGAAAACAAACTTGAAGCGGTTTTCACCCGTTTTTATTCTGAACGGCCATCCAACGAGGTTTTTGGCGAACATTCCGGCCTTGGCCTGTCAATCGCACGGCAGATAGCCGAAGCACATGGTGGCACATTGACGGCTAAAAACAGCAACAAAGGTGGTGCTTGCTTTACGCTGACCTTGCCATTGGTATAGACTGATCAGATGACAGAATTATCAAACGACATTCAACTTGTTCTTGTTACAGGCGTATCAGGTGCTGGAAATTCGACAGCGTTAAAAATTCTTGAAGATAGTGGATGGGCAGTTGTTGATAATCTGCCACTGGCCTTGATTGATCCCTTAATCGCGATGGAAGTTGAAACAGCAGGACGAAATCTGGCCATTGGACTTGATGCGCGCACAAGTGGCTTTGATGTAGAACCTGTCAAACGGTTGGTAGAAAATGTACGAAGTCGTTTAGGGAAAACTGTCCGGTTGGTTTTTCTGACAGCATCTCCGCAGGATCTAAGCCGCCGTTATAACGCCACGCGACGGCAACACCCACTTGCCCATGAACAGGATCTTGGGGCTGCAATTGATCATGATGCTAGGCGGATGCAGGCGGTGGCCACATTGGCTGATATCTCAATCGACACCACTGGGCTTGCGCCTGCTGATTTGCGACGTCAGTTGCTGATTTCACTAGATATCGAAAGCAACACACCAATACCTGTCAAAATACTGAGCTTTTCCTATCGGCATGGGGTTCCTGAAACCGCTGATATTGTTTTGGATATGCGGTTTGCCCAGAATCCGCATTGGATAGAAGAACTTCGAGATAAAACGGGCATAGATGAGGAAATTGACGCATTTTTAAAGACGGATAAGTCGGTGCAAAATGTTGTAAAGCATTTTAAGGCGATGTTAACGCCTATGCTGGCGCGCATGTCGGCAGAGGGCCGTCCCCAAATATCACTTGCATTTGGTTGTACAGGCGGCAAACACCGATCTGTCTGGGCGGCAGAACATATTCGGCACTGGCTTGGTGAAAATGGTCATAATGTGTCAACAATGCATCGTGAACTACATTCCCAATCCTAATAGCCAAAAAGCCATTAATGCAGGAAAGTAATAAGGCAAATAAAACTGTCATGCCCCTTTCAAAAAACCGACAATTAGGTTACATCCTACCCAAACAATAGTTAGAGGATGTTTTGATGGCGCAGGACTATATTATCACTGATATCAGCTTGGCTGATTGGGGTCGTAAGGAACTATCGATCGCGGAAACCGAAATGCCTGGCTTGATGGCATTGCGCGATGAATTTGGCGCGTCACAGCCGCTTAAAGGTGCAAGGGTTGCAGGCTGTTTACATATGACCATTCAAACAGGTGTGCTGATTGAAACTTTGGTAGCTCTTGGTGCTGATGTGCGTTGGTCATCATGTAACATCTATTCAACACAGGATCAGGCCGCGGCGGCTATTGCTGAGGCTGGTGTGCCTGTTTTTGCCAAGAAAGGCGAAACACTTGCTGAATATTGGGAATATGTTGATCGTACATTCCAATGGTCGAATGGCGAAACTGCGAACATGATCCTTGATGATGGCGGTGATGCAACCATGTATATTCTGCTTGGTGCCCGCGCTGAGGCAGGCGAAACGGTACTTGCTCATCCAGCATCCGAGGAAGAAGAATATCTTAAGGCGCAACTTGAAAAGCGTTTGGCCGCCAGCCCAGGTTGGTTTACCAAACAGCATGATGCCATCAAAGGTGTATCAGAAGAAACCACCACTGGTGTGCTACGCCTATATCAACTAGCCGAGGCAGGTGGCTTGCCATTTCCAGCTATCAATGTGAATGACTCGGTTACCAAGTCAAAGTTTGATAATCTTTATGGTTGTCGCGAGTCTCTGGTTGACGGTATTCGCCGTGCTACCGACGTAATGCTGGCAGGCAAAGTTGCTGTTGTTGCTGGCTATGGTGACGTTGGTAAAGGATCAGCAGCATCACTTCGTCAAGGTGGTGCTCGTGTTATGGTAACTGAAGTTGATCCGATCTGTGCTTTGCAGGCGGCAATGGAAGGTTATGAAGTTG
>NZ_CAXBVX010000077.1:0-9412 GCF_963979125.1 uncultured Candidatus Puniceispirillum sp. | reverse complement strand
GGACTTGACCTTTGCCAGATGGCGATTGCATGGACTCTGACCCGCCCTTTCATGGCCTCATCCATTATAGGTGCCACCAGCATGCAACAGCTTGAAACCATTCTTGGGGCGGCCGATCTGGTATTGTCCGACGAAGTCATGGCCGACATTCAAACAGCTTTCCGCAAACACCCAATGCCCTATTAAAGTCACAAACCATGTCCTTTAGCCTCGATAAACGACTTGAAGCTGATAGCCTGTTTATCACACGTCATGATGACATTCAGATACGGGTGATGAATGACGCGCGCTATGTCTGGGTTCTATTGGTGCCGGAAATCGCCAATGTGACAGAGTTACACGATCTGCCATCGGACAAACAGCAGATTTTGATGTGGTTAGCGGCATCAATAGGGTCAGACATGAAAGGTAATAGCTTGTCATCCATGCCGGCCATTACCAAAATCAACACAGCATTGATTGGCAATATGGTTAGCCAGCTTCATCTGCATATCGTCGGGCGACATCCAGATGACGAAGCTTGGCCTGCTCCTGTATGGGGGGTTGGTACCGCCATCAGTCTGGACGAGGACGGCATCGATCAACGGCGGCAGCTTGTTCTGAATATTGTGAAAACACTTCGGGAAAATTGATGAATTATATATATAAAATATGCCCTGCTGATATATGGGCAATAGCTGAAAAAAAGGGTGTCTTTTCCGGTGCAGGTATTGATATAGCTGATGGGTTCATTCATTTTTCAACCCACGCGCAAACTGCCGAGACCTTAAGGCTTCACTTTGCCGGCATCGCCAATCTCCGACTTGTTCAGATTGACGCTGACACGCTTGATATAACCTGGGAAGAATCACGTGGTGGCCAGCTTTTCCCGCATCTATATGGCAAGTTGTCCATGGCCAAAGTTAACGCTGTTTTTGATCTGCCCTTGAATAATGATGGCGTACATATATTACCCGATATTATCTAACGCCTAGTCAGGGATAGTTGCCATCGCCTCCGATATATTTTCGGTATCGGCGATAACAGCATGAATATAGCGATCAGGTCGGATAATAACGGCTGAAGCCCCAAGATCGTCAAGCATTGCAGATAGTTTTGGCTCATTCACATCACTGATAACACAAATATCATCGCGAGAGATTGCCGCTGCGCTGTCTGCCCGGGTTACAATTCCCCATTTCAACCCAATAAAATCATCGAGCAAGCGACCGTCAGAAAGTCGAGGTTGTGGCGCACGATAGCCACGCAATGGATCAGCTACATCACCTAAACCGTCCCCAAGCCGTGGCGCGATAGATTGCATTTTCGCATTTGTTGTCTTGGTATCTTCTTGATCTGGTTTGGGTGACGTCAAAGCGGTGCGCAAGCCCTCGGCAGTTTTACAGCTATTCAGCAAATTCCCCAGATATGTAGCCATTTCGATATAGGCACGTGCATGTGGTGCACGTTCACTGGCATAGCTGTCCAACACCGCAAATGCGCCGCCACGTAATGTATGTGCCAGCTTCCATGCAAGATTGGCCACATCACGGATACCGATACACATGCCCTGCCCCATAAATGGTGGAGTCAGATGCGCTGCATCACCAGCAATCATCACGCGACCACGGCGCCAATGCCGCGCCAGTTTGGACTGAAAGATGTAAACAGCGCGTCGTTCAATCGATAAATCATCCGGCGTCACACGCGGTGACAGAAATGACCAGATAAATGAATCTGAACGCACTTCATCATCTGTTTCATCATCTTTAAGGCTGATTTCCCAACGGCGCCAATTTTCTGGTTGCCGTGCATAGGTGCTTGGACGATCAGGATCGCATGTCTGGATGGTAAAATCACCAAGGTCAGGACGTGGTCTTTTCAACAGACCATCAATCACCAACCAGCGTTCCTTAAATCCTAGATCATGCATTTCATCGTCACGATCGACAGCCGTAATATCATCGCTAGATACAGCGTCCTTTGTTGTACTGACATAATGGCGAACAAAAGATCGGGCGCCATCACAACCAATCAGGAAACGTGCCGTTGCATTGGCTAATATCCCATTATCATCATAGGCTATAGCAACGTGACTTTCAGTCTGACTGATTGATGTGACAGTGGCACACCAGCGCATATCGATAGAGCTAAAACGCGTCATCCCTTTATGAAGGATGGCTTCTATATCTGGCTGATGAAAGCGATAGCTTGGATACCAACCATAAGGGCCAATAGATTGTGGCCGTGACCAGTCAACCAGCATATTCTGGTCTTTATCGACAAAATGCATACCAGCATTAACGCGTATCTTTTCATTGATGGCATCGGCAAGACCGATCGATTGAAATACACGCATGACTTCATCATCAAGATGCACCGCACGAGGCAAAGGATAAGCAGAAGCAGCGCGTTCCAAGACCAAAACGCGGAACCCGTGAAGCCCCAGAAAATTGGCAAGGGTTGCACCAGATGGCCCGCATCCGACGATTGCCACATCATACATGCTTTTAGTCACGGAAAGTCCCTTTAAACTGATCATAAAGCCAGGGGCAATCGGCTATTGCGGGTGCGCGCAGGCCATTACGTGCTGCTTCCAGACGCATTTCACGTAATTCTGTTCGGGGTGCTTCGGGTAAATGCAGACGCTCATGCCCCCAAAAGCTTGGGCCTACAGAGGTTTCATGCGGTTCCCATGTGGCCGGATCAATGACACGCCCACCCCAACCATTTTCAATGAAAAAATCTGATGGTGTGTGGGCATAAAACGACGTCATATAGTCATTCGTATGCCGACCAAGCGTATAGGCAATAGCGTTATCTTCAAGCTGTGCCAAATCATAACCCTGTCCCACATCATCAAGATTTTCATATTCGATCATAAAATGATGAAACCCCGTTCGGCCAGTACCAATCATTGCAAAACTGTGATGTCGTCCGTTCACGTGAAAGAAAAATAGCGGTATGGGTGACAAAGCATAGTCAGACACGTTGAATTCCAGAATGTCGCGGTAAAAAGGCATTAATCCATGCGCATCTTTGACGTGAAGCACCGCATGCCCCATGCCATAGGCACCAGTTTTGAAACCTTCGATAGGGCGCCCCGAAACAAAGGGATCGGTTGTGGTTTCGGGCGCGTAAAATAATTCGACACGATTGCCATCAGGATCGTCAAAATAAATCATACTATCGACGAAACGCTGGCCACATAGGGCGCGGGATGCTTCGAAAACTGGCGTATTTGCCGCATCAAGCCTTATCGCATAGCGTTCAAGCTCGGCGACATTATCAACCTGCCACCCCATAAAAGCGAGATCAGAGCCAGATTCGTTGGTAACAACAAAACGTTGCCGCCAATCATCCATTCGAAAAGATAGGCTGTTTCCCCCCTGATCACAGGCGTGCATGCCCAGTCGGCGGGTTGCAAAACCAAACCATTCATCCAGCTTGTCACTCCGCACACCAAGATATCCAAGCGCTATAATTGACATAATAACTCCAGCGATACAGCCAAACACCATAGTAACGTATGCATCTATAAGAGCAATACAGAACCAAACTTGAATGCGTATTTAATCATGCGTCAGATCGCCCCTTGACGATGAGAAAACTTAAATTCATTTTAACTAGATGATTACAGATTCATCAAAACATCATCATGTAGCAAGTGAACATTTGACGATATGGCCACACCGGTCTTTATCGGCAAAGGGCTTTGGCATTGTCATGGTGGCAATTGGATCACTTGCCTTTGTCATTGGTTTTGGCTTCTTTCTGGCAGGTGCGTGGCCCGTTATTGGTTTTCTTGGGCTGGAACTGTTGATTGTCTGGGGTGCGTTCAAGTTGAATTACCGGGCAGCGCGTCGCCGTGAAACCCTTATAACCGAAGCTGATGATCTGGTCATCCATCGTTCGGACCCTCGCGGCAAGGTTGACGTCGAACGCTTATCTACCGCGTGGCTTCGTGTCCAGGTCGTCCCCTCAGTGGCACCGACATCAGCACAGCGTTACCGCCAGCGCGTTATTCTGACAAGTCATGGCAAAAACACCGAAATTGGTAGCTTTTTGCATCCAGCCGAGAAACAGCATCTTGCTGATGAACTGAGCAGTATGATTGGCAGGGCACGCGAACGCCAACTTAACCACAAATAGACTTATCAACATCATCAATCAGCCATTCCGATTTTATTCTGTTATTTTCGGCACCAGATGATATTTATGATGCCCTGTGCGGCATCTAGTTGAGCCGTGAAAACAGGAGATGTTTTTGGACTTTTGGACGCCTTTTAAACTAGCATTTGATTTATTGCTGGCGGGGAACGCCGAATTGATGGGCATTATTGGCCTGTCTTTGAAAGTAAGCCTTACTGCCGTTATCATTTCGCTTGTCATTGGCATGCCGCTTGGGGCTGTTTTAGCTAGCAAGAAATTCTTTGGCGCACAGACATTAATCGTCATATCAAACACTTTTCTAAGCATGCCCCCAGTGGTTGTCGGTTTACTTATCTATATTCTGATTTCACGATCTGGCCCACTTGGCTGGCTGGACATTCTTTATACGCCTTATGCAATGATTCTTGCTCAAAGTGTTCTTGTCATACCCATGTCAATTGCCCTGTCACGGCAGATATTTGAAACATTGAACAATGAATATAAGCCACTTTTTACCTCGCTTGGCATCAATGCCATACGGCGCATTATGGTTTTGGTTGTTGATGCTCGTATCGCGCTGATTACCATTGGTCTGGCGTGTTTTGGACGCGCCATTTCCGAAGTAGGCGCCGTCATTATCGTCGGCGGTAATATCCGTCATACTACGCGGGTAATGACCACGGCGATTGCCCTGGAAACGTCAAAAGGTGAACTGGCTATCGCCATGGCTTTGGGACTAGTGCTGCTATCGATTGCATTACTGGTCAATATCGCCAGCCAATTTTTGCGGCATTACTTTAAAAAGGCAACGATTGATGTCTGATAACGCCATTATAAAAGCTGAAGCGTTATTCATCATACGTAATGGTACTGCTATTTTGAATGAGGTGACGACGCATATTTCAAAAGGCAAGAACACTATGCTTCTGGGACACAATGGCGCTGGAAAAAGCCTGTTGCTCCAAGCGTTGCATGGCATCATCACGCCAGATAGCGGCACAATTTCGGCACCACCCGCAAAGTCGCAAAAGATGGTCTTTCAAAAGCCAATTCTGCTTCGGCGAAGCGCATCACGTCATTTTGATTTTTTATGTCCTCATTTAAGCCCGACTGAAAAAATTCATTGGTTTAAACGCGCAGGACTGATGAATCAAATGCATACACCTGCCCGCCAGCTATCAGGGGGTGAACAGCAAAAACTGGCCTTCATTGGCGCGATGGCAAGCAAACCAGATATATTATTTCTGGATGAGCCTTCGGCCAATCTTGATTTTGAAGCCAGCGCAAAAATAGAGTCACTGATTGACCACGCCCAGAAAAATGGTGCAACGATCATCATGACCACCCATAATTTGGCGCAAGCGCGCAGGCTCGCGGATCATGTGCTATTCATAGACCATGGCAAAATCATCGAAGATAGGAGCGCAAAAGACTTTTTTGCAAATCCGTTACATGATGTTGCAAAATCATATATTGCCTATCATCGCGCTTGATTATCTGTTGCCGTTTGAAAGCCAAGCCATGCGTATGTTTCAAAATGTAAATCATCTAATTATTGTTATCATGGTCATGGCTTCTGCACATATATCGCGCACGGCCTTTGCCGATATGCCTTTTATGATTTTGCAATCGACTACATCGACGCAGAATTCTGGCCTTTACGATCACCTACTGCCACGTTTTACCGAACAAAGCGGTATCGAGGTGCGTGTAGTGGCGGTTGGCACAGGTCAGGCATTACGTAACGCCCGAAATTGTGACGGCGACCTTTTGCTGGTTCATTCAAAGCCCGATGAAGAGGATTTTGTGAATGCCGGATATGGCGCAAAGCGGCGTAATGTGATGTATAATGATTTTGTCGTTGTTGGCCCAAATCATGACCCTGCTGGCATTAACAAGGCAGATACCGTCGCCGAAGCCTTGCAGATGATTTATGCACAGCAAAGTAAATTTGCCACGCGAGGTGATGATAGCGGCACCCACAAAGCCGAATTGCGCTTATGGCAAAGTGCTGGCCTCAGTCCTGATGCTCTGCATGACCAATGGTATCTGGATACCGGACTTGGCATGGGAGCAACGCTCAATTTTGCTGTTCAGGCTAATAGCTATGCTATCAGCGACCGTGGCACATGGATCGCATTCGCCAATAAAGCAAACCATAAAATTCTGTTTGAAAGCGACCCGCCTTTGTTCAACCAATATGGGGTGGTTACAATCAATGCAGAACGATGCCCGCATGTTAAACAGGTTTTAGCAGAAAATTTTGCCAGCTGGCTTGTGTCGCCAACTGGTCAAAAGCATATCGGTGCCTATCGCCGCAATGGGGTGCAACTGTTTTTCCCTAATGCCGATAGATAGCTAAAAGAAACATAATTACAATCAGTCTGCGATTACACCTGTTGGCACCGAAGCACCATTGATGATCATTTGCGGCTGGATGCCCACACCAATCAGTTCTGGTCGGCTGTCGAGATATGCCTTTACCCCGTTCAGCCCTTCGACCGCAAGCATCATACGTCTAACCGCTGGAAAGTTAGCCAGTAAATCTTGATCAAGCATCAAAGCCAATGAAATATGATGATAAACACCAAAGTCGCAATAGAACGGTTTCGCGCCAAACATGAAATCACCATCTGGTGTTCTGTTCAAAAGTCTTTCAAAGTCATCAAGTTGGCTTAACAGCCCATCCATGAGGCCATCGCGCCGTTTCATAAAATCATCACCAACTGCAAAATTTACAATAGGATTTAGGGGGCGAAACATGGCTTGCGACGCCTCAAAAGCAGCATCAACCTTTGCTGCCAAAAGTCTATCATCTGGCATTGTGCCCGTAAGCGGGGCAAGAAACCTGACGATAGCGCCACTTTGTGTAATCTCAGTTTCATTATCGACAACCAGAAGTGGTAGCTGTTTATAGGCTACTGTTGGTTTTATTTCTGACCATGGCTTGCCATAATAATCCCAAGCCATTTCATAACTGTAAGGCACTGCACCATAATGCAACATCATTTGCGTTGTTTCTGTAAGCGCGCGCATCTTGAAATAAACAAGCCGTAAATGTGGAAGAGAAGCCATAATCAAAACCTTTTACAATATCCAAATTGATATCAGAATAAAGATTATCATCTCGAAACCAAGATGTTTTACATAAAATTCATAGCGCCATCTGTAAAACAAGCATATTTAATATACCTATTCACATTTGAAAGTATCCCTGCCCCAGTTGAAAGCATCCTTTGAATGGAAAATATGATTCTATCTGATCCTGTTATGCTGACAGCTTGCCTAATTGCCGTTGCTTTTGTTGGTCTGTCGAAAGGCGGGTTGGGCGGGGCTTTTAGTCTTCTGGGGGTGCCTATTATGGCGCTATTCATGCCACCGTTGCAGGCGGCCGCTTTGCTTTTGCCCATCTATCTGCTGATGGATGCAGTCAGTCTGTGGACATGGCGTGGGCAATGGGACAAGCGCATATTGTGGCAGATGGTGCCTGCCGGGCTTGTCGGTATTACTGTTGGCTGGCTAACGGCATCGATTGTTTCAGAAGCGGCCGTGCGGCTTTTGGTCGGCCTTGTTGCCCTAGGTTTTGTTATTCTGACTGTCGTAAGAGCAAGATATAAAATAGCTAATACAGCTAAAGGCAATAATCCACTGGGGGCATATTTCTGGGGTTTGCTGTCTGGCTTTACCAGTTTTGTTGCGCATGCTGGCGGCCCAACATTCCAGATTCATGTGATGCCTATGCGAATGCCGCCTGGTCTTTACACAGGCACAAGTGTGGTTTTCTTTGCGGTCATGAATTCTAGCAAAATCATTCCCTATTACGCATTGGGACAGTTTGATCAGCAAAATTTTTCAGCACTGCTTCCAATGTTTCCAGTGGCCATCATTGCCACACTTGCTGGCGCTTATATAGTCAAACGCATGAAGGCCGAAATATTCTATCCGTTCATGTACAGCATGGTTAGCATCGTATCGATCAAACTCATTCTCGATGGAATTTACGCGCTTTGATTCGCTACCTATTTTGCCGACGCATGCTGATCAATATCACCTACTGATGCTTCAAGGTTGGCTTCCTGTTTGATATTATTCACAGCTGGACTTGGCACGAATGTATCAAAAGCATAATCAGGTTCCACCTTTTGCCGATGCCACGTTTCGCGCATTTCCTGCCACGCCCCCCATAATGTCCGCGGCGTTGGCATATCTTTGGCGGTCGCGTGATAAAGCTTTTCAAGATTATAGCAAGGCACCCCAGCGAACATATGGTGCTCCAGATGCCAGTTCATGTGCCAATATAAAAACTCAGAAAGGGGATCTAACGTAATGGTTCGCACACATTTGCGGAAATCGGCGTTGTCATGCTTTAAACCGCAATGCATTGGCACGCCAACAAAGTAGCGATGTGCATTTGCGATAAAGACCGAACCAGAAATCAAAAGTGCCAGAATAGGATGCCCGATCGCAACTGACCCCCCAATCACACCCGCATGAAAAACAAGGACAATCCGCGCCCAATTCTTGGCTTTGGCGCGATGATCGTCACACCCTGCATATAATTCACTTCCCCAGGAATTATAGGGATTATCAAAACGGTTTAAGGTAATCTGGGTAAAATTGATCAAGGTTGGCAAGATCGCCTTTGACTGATACCCGCCTGTTATATTGATAGTGAAAAGCTGTAATAAATACCAGAGGCGCAAGGAAGGAGTGGCTGGCATAACCTCTTCGCGGTCGCCTTCAATATGCAATGTAAAGCGATGATGATAATTATGACTGAATTGATAGATACGGAAATTCTGCCATCCCAGAAGGGCAAAAATATACAAAAAGAAATCATTCAGCCATTTGGTTTTGAATACGGTCTTATGGCATAGCTCATGATGTGGCGCGGTAAAAAATGATGCCACAACGCCCTGCAAGAAAAGAGCAACAAAAAAACCAACCCATATTTCCTGCATAAACATATAGAACGCGGTCGCGCCCAAAACACCCCATAATGTCAGATGCCCTATGGCATGAGACAATCCCTTTATATCATCAGGCTTCATGAGATCACGAAGGACTGCTTTATCTACTGGGCAACGGTACCAGCGAATATTCAGGTTTTTGCTGACATCAATCATCGGTTCGAACATACTGTCCGTGACTCGTTGTGAAACAGGGTTCATCGACTACACCTTTATCAAATTAAGCTGTCGTCATATTTAAAAAATGAAATATAGAAATTTCAATGTTTTTTTGCACATAACCATAAAAGTATAAATTTTAAGACTTTTTG
>NZ_CAXBVX010000076.1:0-9581 GCF_963979125.1 uncultured Candidatus Puniceispirillum sp. | reverse complement strand
TGACGCTTTGGCGGCGGCAACACCGACAATGTAGCTTCCTTCATGTTCCTTGAACACATATTGGCGCAGGTTCGGCGCATCAAGCCAGCCCACATCGATGATCGAGAATTGACGATCAGGATATTCAGCCGCCACTTTTGAAATCGCATCGGCCTGGGCAAAGCCAACACCCAAAATTACAGTGGCACCACGTTCGGCCATGCGGCGCATGGCCTGTTCACGCTGGGTTTCGTTGGTGACTTCAAATTCCATCACTTCAACACCTGATTCGGCAGTAAATTTCTGGACGCCATTCCACACACCTTCGTTGAAGGATTTGTCGAATTTACCGCCCATGTCATAGATGACAGCAGGTTTAAAGTCAGCGGCAAAGGCAGTTGTACTCATGGTGAGGGCGATCGCCGCCCCTAAAAATTTATTCAACATTTATATCTCCCTAGTCCCTTAAAATGATAGTCCCTTAAAATGATAGTCATTTATTAACACCAGCCTGACCTCAGGCCGATTTCTTACGTCAGGCCAATGTCTTACTTTAGCCCAATTTCCTTGAGGCGTTGTTGCAGATAATTATCTGCTGTCATGCCAGGCTGTAACAATACATCGGATCGCGGATGTAAAAACATAGGCATAGAATAGCGCGATTGATTGGCATGTACATCAGGATTTATCACCCGATGCGTTGTTGACGGATAATAATTGCCACTGGCCATCGCCAGCATGTCGCCATTATTGATCGTTATCATTCCCGGGTCGCATGCAATGCTATGCCATGTGCCTTGTGCATCACGCGCCTGTAGCCCCGGTTTTGATCCCGATAAAAGCAATGTAATCAGATTTATATCTTCATGTGCTGCCGCCCGTATCGCATCTGGTTCAGGGGCGACAATTGGCGGATAATGCAAAATGCGAAGCAGACTTTCCTGGCTTTCATACATCATTTCGTCAAGCGGCATGGTGAAGGTGGCGGCAATGTCTGGTGGCGTCTGTGCCTGAATCCAGCCAAGCAATTCGGTGCCAAGTGTCACCAGTTCACGATAAATAGTGCGGGTTTCATCCTCTAGCCCATCGGGAACGGGCGAGTCGGGATAGATATGGAAAAATTCTTTCAGATCCTTGATAGGTGAATCCTTGGCATTTTCCGAACGGAATGGAAAAAAGCCATCATGGCGCGGGGGCTGAACGGTGAAATCATGCTTGGCGTCGCTGGCAAAGAAGTCGCCCCAAAGATCGTAAAGGCGTGCCAGACGATCCGCCGCGATCGGGTGGTTGGCAAGCACGGCAAAGCCCGTATCGCGCAAAGACCGTTGTAGCGAAATAGCCGCATCATTGGCCTGATAATCTACGGTTTCAATGTTCATGGTGTGTCCTAATCTTAGATCTTAATACTGGTCTTTTAACCCTGACATTTAACGTTGGGCATCTGTTGCCCGGTTGGCTTTCAGCTTATCTGCCTGGGCAACAAGCTGGGTGAATTTGCCCTGTACCGCGCTGGCATTCACCTGCATAGCCACCTGAACCATCGGGCGGCTGGCATCATCAACAGGCAAGGTACGACCAATATCATCGCCATCGCATATTACTGTAAGCGCCATAGATTCAAAGTCAAAATATTCAGGGTCGGTGATCGCCAGCACCGCCGAAGGGTCATGCATGAAACATGAACGGATGCCCGTTTTGTTTTCATGAAAGTCGAAATAGAATTGCGTCGCCGCGTTCAAAAACCCGCCAATATCAGGCGACTGTCTGGCAAGTGCGGCAAAGTCAGCCGGCATGCATTGCGCTTTTTCGGTGACATCAAGACCAACCATGGTCACTGGCCAGCGGGCAGCAAAAACACATTCAGCCGCATCAGGGTCATTCCAGATATTGGCTTCGGCAACGGCGGTGACATTACCATGCGGCGCGGCCGAACCGCCCATGATCACGACAGCTTTTACGTGATCGACAATCGCCGGATCATAATCAAGCGCGGCGGCTAGATTGGTCAGAGGGCCAACCGCGCAGATGATAATTTCGCCCGGATGTGCGGCGCATGTTTCACATAGATAGCGCGCTGCGTCCTCGGCGACGGGTGTACCTTGCGGGGTGATTGGCGGCACGTCGCCAAAGCCTTCGGCGCCATGCACAAAATCGGCAGGCGGCTCAAGCGGGCGGCGGCGCGGGATGGGCGCGCCTTTGATGATGGCGGTTTTATAATGTGCCATTTCGGCCAGCACCAAAGCATTGCGCGTGGCGATATCAATCGTGACATTGCCAAAGATCGTGGTCAGGCCAAGTACATCAAGGCGTGGATCGGCAAACGCCATATGAATGGCCATGGCATCGTCAATGCCAGGGTCGGTATCAATAATAATTTTTTGAGGCATGAAACGAACTCAACATGTGAATATGATGCGCCTTGGGCAAGCGACGCTTGGCGAATACCAAAAATCACTTTACGCTTGGATAGCTGTTTGTTTCAAGATAGCCAGTAAAAATAGTTGGGCAAATTGGTGACTTACAGACACCGTTAAAGGCCAAATAGAGGATATGATGACGCAGAAAATGCGACTTGATAATATGGTGCGCTGTTTTGAACGATTGTCCAAACGCCAGCCTGATCCGCAGACTGAACTTGAATTCAGCGATCCCTTTACCTTGCTGGTAGCTGTGGTGCTGTCAGCACAAGCTACCGATGTTGGGGTGAATAAAGCCACCAAAGGCCTGTTTGCCGCCGCCAGGACCCCCGATCAGATGGTCGCGCTTGGGATTGACGGAATCAGCTATCACATCCGCACGATTGGCCTGTTCAACACCAAAGCGAAAAATGTATTCCGCCTGTCCGAGTTGCTGATCACGCGCCATAATGGCCGGGTGCCAGAAAACCGTGCGGCATTGGAAGCGTTGCCCGGAGTAGGCCGCAAAACCGCAAATGTGGTGCTGAACGAAGCCTTTGGACATCCGACGATTGCTGTTGATACGCATATTTTCCGGGTGTCAAACCGCACCCGTATGGCACCTGGCAAGACTGTCGAAATTGTCGAAAAGGAATTAGTGCGGCGAGTGCCCGAGATATGGAAAAAGGGCGCGCATCACTGGCTGATCCTGCATGGGCGTTATGTATGTAAAGCCCGCAAGCCTGAATGTGGCACCTGTGAGATTGCCGATCTGTGTCTGTTTCCCAATAAAACCGCCTGAAGTCCTGTATTGCGGATAGCGTCTGGATTTGGATTAGCCACTGGCAGGCCGCATCCGGTCTTTGGCCAGTGCGCGGCGGCAGATCAGCTCGTTGGCTTTGGTGCCTAATATGGACGCGCGATACGCCCAGTCGCGTACGGCATAAATGCCGTTTTCAGGCGTCAGGAAAAAATCGAAAACACAACTATCAAGGCGGTATTGCCATATTTTCACCTGACCTTCGGTGCGGATGATGTCAGCCGTACCAAGCAAGGATAACAGAACTGAATCTGGCTTTGCTAAAACAGTATGTGGTTTGAATTCTGGCGGCGGCGATGGCGGGGCTGGCGGCACGATTTCTGGTACGATTTCGGGCACGGTCTCTTGCGGTTGCATGCTGTCAGGCTGGATGTCAGATGCTGTGTTGCCTTTGGGCTGAGGTGGTACCGATGCCACAATTGTGGGACCAGATGTTGTGGCTGTGGTGCCTGTGGTGCTGTTGGCACCTGATGATGATTTTATGACCGTTTCGGTGACGATAAGATTGGCAGTGTCATTGCTGGGCGTGGGGGCTGGTTTGGTTATAGCTTTTGTTGTGGCTGTCGGGGTGCCGTTAGTTGCAATATTCTGGGGCTGACAGGCAACCAGAAGTCCAGCAAGGACAGTATATTTGATGACGGATAACGGGACAAAAGAACAAGTAAACAGACGCGGCAAAAGCATTAATGAAGTCCCTTGGCCGAATGACCGTTATAAGCTGTATGTAAACCGAATGCGGCCTGAATTGAAGGCATAATATCTATATCAAACTTATCTCATGGTTCATTTGTGCTTGTCTATCAGATATCGCTTGCCTATGTTCCTTTTGCCTTGGAGATCAAGATTTCAGCCGGGCTTATCAAGCGGGTAAAGCAATTAGGATTATTATGTCAGATAAAAGTTTGGATGTGCTTACCATTGGTAATGCGATTGTCGATGTCTTTGCGACCTGTGAGGATGCGTTTCTGGAAACGCATGGTATTGGCCGCGGGATGATGAATCTGGTCGATGCGCCGCGCTCGGCTACATTATATGCCGCGCTTGATGCCCCTACCGAGATTTCGGGTGGTTCGGCGGCGAATACGGCAGTTGGTGTTGCCGCTTTTGGAGGCAAAGCAGGATTTGCCGGACGCGTGCGTGATGATGTGCTGGGCAAAAGTTTCAGCCATGATATTGCCGCCGCCAATGTACGCTTTGCCAATCCGCCAAAGCAGGATGGATCCGCCACCGCATCGTCAATTATTCTGGTAACACCTGATGCGGCGCGGTCGATGAATACCTATCTTGGTGCCTGTATTGAGGTGGAACCAGCCGATCTGATCGAGACTGAAATCGCCGCGTCAAAAATTATTTATCTTGAAGGCTATCTGTTTGATGCACCGCATGGGCCAGCGATTTTCGCCCGCGCTGCCGAACTGGCCACAAAATACGACGCCAAGATTTCATTATCCTTATCGGATCCGTGGTGTGCCGAACGGCATCGGGATGCGCTGGGTGCCTTTATCAAAGACCATGTCAATATTCTGTTCGCGAATGAAGATGAAGCCATGAGCCTGTGCGAAATGCCAGTGCCAGACGCCATAAGCGAACTGGTGCAGATGGTTGACGAATTGATTGTCACGCGCGGTGCCAAAGGTGCCTTTTATGGTACAAGGGATGCACAATATGAAGTTCCCGCCATGCCACAAGGGGCGGTGATCGATACGACAGGCGCGGGCGATCTGTTTGCGGCTGGATATTTGTATGGGCGCACAAACGGATATTCGATTGAAATGTCCGGACGGCTGGCCAGCCTTGCCGCCGGCGAGGTGATTGCCCATATCGGGGCGCGGCCACAAATGGACCTGAAAGCATTGGCAGCAACGCTTTAGGTTAGAGCCTTGGACGCACAGTCAGGTTAGCGCAAGGTCTCGTAAGCGGCGAGGGCGGCGGCCTGAACAATGTCGTGAACCGAGTCGCTCATATTGACGATCTGGAACGGATATTCACCGCCAAGCAACATCGGCCCGATGATCGAGCCTTCGGCAATTTGCTGAATCAGCTTGTATGAAATATTCGCTGAATGCAGACCTGGCATGACCAGAATATTGGCTGGACCAGACAGATTGCAGAAAGGATAGCGTGATTTCATCAAATTGTAATCAAGCGCAACCTCGGCACTCATCTCGCCATCAAATTCAAATGTCACCTTGCGCGCTTTGAGAACGTCGATAGCGCGACGGGATTCGGCGGCAATGGCAGATTCAGGACTGCCAAAATTGGTAAAGGACAGGATCGCAACGCGCGGCTGATGCCCCATCTGCTGTGCCTTGGCAGCCATCGCTTCGGCAATATTGGCCATTTCCTCGCCGCTTGGCCGTTCGGTTACCGATACATCGCCAACAAAAATCGTGCGTCCGCGTGAAACAATCATCGACGCCGCCATGAACTGGCTGTTTTCAGCCACATTGATGACGCGCGTTACATGTTCGAAGCTAGGTTTGAATGACCGCGTCAGACCGGTGACCATCGTATCGGCATGCCCCATGCTGACCATACAGGCGGCAAAAACATTACGATCAAGATTGACCATGCGCTGACAGTCGCGTTTGAGCGACCCTTTGCGTTGCAGTTTTTTATAAAGGAAGTCGATATAGTCTTCATTATGATCGGAAATTTTGGCATTGGTGACCGGAATATCTTCAGCACCTTCAAGACCAAGGCGGGCGATGGTTTCCTTGACCCGATGTTCACGGGCAACCAGAATCGGATTACCGTAACCTGCATTGCGGAATGACAATGCGGCGCGGATGACCTTTTCTTCTTCACCTTCGGCAAAGACAACGGTTTTTTTCTTGGCGCTGATGCGGTCATAGATGGTTTGCAAGGTCGAAGCGGTGGGATCAAGCCGCGCTGACAGATCACGGCGATAGGCATCCAGATCGGCAATTGGCCGTCGTGCAACGCCAGTTTTCATCGCCATTTCGGCAACAGCTGAGGAAACCGACGAAATAAGACGCGGATCAAACGGCGCCGGAATGATATAATCTTCACCATATGACAAGGTCTGACCATCATAGGCGTCGGCGACTGAATCTGGCACATCTTCGCGCGCCAGCATGGCAATCGCTTCGGCGGCGGCAATTTTCATCTCGTCATTGATTTTGCTGGCGCGTACATCAAGCGCACCACGAAAAATATAGGGAAATCCAAGCACGTTATTGACCTGATTCGGAAAATCAGACCGGCCTGTGGCGATAATAGCATCAGGACGCACGGCTTTGGCTTCATCAGGCATGATTTCAGGCACCGGATTGGCCATTGCAAAGATGATAGGACGGTCAGCCATTTTCTTGACCATTGATGGGGTCAACGCGCCTGCCGCCGATAGTCCCAGAAACACATCAGCCCCGACAAGGGCGTCTTCAAGACTGCGCACGTCAGTGTCAACGGCATGCGCCGATTTCCATTGGTTCATCGAACCTTCGCGGCCTTTATAGATCGGACCTGAACGGTCACAGATAATGACGTTCTGGTGCGGTACACCCATGGTTTTCATCAATTCCACACAGGCAATCGACGCGGCACCAGCGCCATTGCTGACGATCTTGATCGTTTTCATGTCACGGCCAGTCAGATGTAGCGCGTTAATCAAACCTGCGGCCGCGATAATGGCGGTGCCATGCTGATCGTCATGGAACACCGGAATATCCATAAGTTCGCGTAACTGCTGTTCGATGATAAAGCATTCAGGGGCTTTGATGTCTTCAAGATTGATGCCGCCAAAGCTGGGCCCAAGCAAGGACACAGCATTGACAAATTTATCCGTGTCGCTGGTATCCAGTTCAAGGTCGATACCATCAATATCGGCAAATTTTTTGAACAGAACCGCTTTGCCTTCCATCACCGGTTTGGCGGCGGCGGCACCAATGTCACCAAGTCCCAGAACGGCGGTACCATTTGAAATAACAGCCACCAGATTGCCCTTGGCCGTATAATCATAGGCAGTATCGACATTTTCAGCGATCGCCAGACAAGGCGCGGCAACACCTGGCGAATAGGCCAGTGATAAATCGCGCTGGCTTGTCAGAGGTTTGGTAGCGGCGATTTCAAGCTTACCAGGGCGACCTTTGGCATGAAAAAGGAGCGCTTCTTTATCAAGGTTTTTGCTTTTTGATGTCATGAGTTTTTCTCTGGGATATGATATATTGTAAGTGGTAAATAGGTAACGCTATTTTATTCACTATAGGCGTGATAGATAGTATTTCATAATCATTTGGGGGGCAAAGAATAAAGCCCCCTTGTCCTGTTTTGGGGGATGATGCATTCTTTAAAATATAATGGCTTCACAACTTTCTACATCAGTTCCAGCAAAAGTAAAAGCGCCGACACCAATGATGGCGCAATATCTTAGCGTCAAAGCATCGCATCCGGACAGTTTACTGTTCTACCGGATGGGTGATTTTTACGAGATGTTCTTTGAGGATGCGGAAGTTGCTGCCGCGATTCTGGGCATTGCGCTGACCAAACGCGGCAAAAACCAAGGTGAAGATATTCCAATGTGCGGGGTGCCTGTGCATGCTGTGGATGCCTATATGGCGCGGCTGATTCGTGCAGGTCATCGGGTGGCTGTGTGCGAGCAGACAGAAAGCCCAGAAGCGCAGAAACAGCGCGGTGCCAAAGGCCCGTTAAAACGCGATGTTGTAAGGGTGATGACGCCTGGCACATTGACCGAAGATGATTTGCTGGAGCCGCGCGCGCATAATTTTCTGGCCGCGCTGGGGCGGGCTGGCGATAGTCAGGCATTGGCATGGGCAGATATGTCAACAGGCGACTTTTTTGTCGAAGCTATAATGGATGAAAGCCCAAGCAATGATGATAGCGTCAATTCGGGCATTGAAGATGTCATTGTCCGGCTGACGCCATCTGAATTAATTGTCCCGCAAGGGCAAGATTGTACGCACTGGCCATGGGCAGATGAGCTATGTATTACCGAACAAGCCCCTTCGATGTTCGATTCCAGCCTTGGTACGCAAACATTACAAAATTTCTTTGGTGTGAGCAGTCTTG
This sequence comes from uncultured Candidatus Puniceispirillum sp., assembly GCF_963979125.1. Lineage (NCBI taxonomy): Bacteria > Pseudomonadati > Pseudomonadota > Alphaproteobacteria > Puniceispirillales (SeqCode) > Puniceispirillaceae (SeqCode) > Puniceispirillum (SeqCode) > uncultured Candidatus Puniceispirillum sp. The sequence goes on along the minus strand of NZ_CAXBVX010000076.1, from coordinate 1,337 downwards.
ACGGCTATGGCGATTTTTCGCGGGCGATGCTGTCGGCGGCAGGCGCTTTGCTTGGCTATATTGAGGCAACACAGATTGGCAATATGCCACGTTTGCAACCGTTGCAAGCGATTGCGCATAGTGTGTATCTGGAGATTGATCCGGCAACGCGCCGATCGCTTGAGTTGACGCGCACGCTGGCGGGTGAACGCAAAGGCAGTCTTTTACATGCGGTTGACCGCACCATGACAGCGGCAGGAAGCCGGATGCTGGCAGCGCGCCTTGCGGCACCTTTATGCGATCTAGCAGAGATTGTGGCGCGGCAAGATCTGGTATCATGGTTTATCGAATATGATGTAACGATGGCGACGATGCGTGACAAGTTGCGCACGCTTCCCGATATGCAACGGGCGGTGACACGCCTGACCATGGGGCATGGTGGCCCGCGTGATCTGGCCGCGCTGGAAACGGGGCTGCGCATTGCCGAAGCGGTGGTTGGGCTGGTTCGCCAGACCCAAATGAACCAAACTCAAATGAGCCAAACTCAAATGAGCCAAACTGGGACAAACGCGCTGTTTGCCACCTTGCCATCAGGGATGGAATCGCTTTTGCAACAATTGGTCGCGCCGTTGGCATTGGCGGATAAGCTGGCGCCTGCGCTGGCGGATGAATTGCCGTTTCTGGCGCGCGATGGTGGCTTTGTGCGCATTGGCTATGATCAAGGGCTGGATGATGTGCGCCAGCTTCGTGATGAAAGCCGCCGTCTGATGGCGGCATTGCAAGCGCGTTATGCCGAAGCCACCAATATTGCCAGTCTGAAAATCAAACATAATAACGTGCTTGGCTATCATGTTGATGTGCGCGCTACGCATGCCGACAAACTGATGCAGTCAGAGTTGTTTATCCATCGCCAGACAACGGCGCAAACGGTGCGTTTCACCACCACCGAACTGGCCGAAATGGAACGCGATATGGCGGCGGCGGCAGGCAAAGCGCTGGCCAAGGAATTGGAGATTTTTGACGCTTTGAGCGAAGCGGTCATTGGGTGGGCAAGCCAGATTGGCGAAGCGGCCACAGCCTTGGCCGAGCTTGATGTGGCGGCGGCGGCGGCGATTCTGGCACGCGATGCCCAATTTGTACGTCCAGATATGCGCGAAGAATCGGTGTATGTGATCGATAAGGGACGGCATCCAGTGATCGAAATGATGCTGCCCGCGCAAACGCCCTTTATTCCGAATGATTGTCAGCTTGGGGCAGATGGGGATGATGCGGCGGCGATCTGGCTTCTGACTGGGCCAAATATGGCAGGTAAAACGACATTTTTACGGCAAAATGCACATATCATCATTTTGGCACAA
>NZ_CAXBVX010000075.1:0-9661 GCF_963979125.1 uncultured Candidatus Puniceispirillum sp. | reverse complement strand
ACTTGCCTTGACCATTTTTGGCACGGGTCTTTCGGGTCTCGTTGGGGCGCCGCTGGTAGGCAAGGCGATCGAAGGCTTGCCGCAACTGCCTATTCCCATTCTGGCGGATATTCCTGTGGTAGGCGCGTTAGTATTTCAGCATGATATTATGGCGTATCTTGCGGTTATTATGGTTGCACTGATTGCCTGGTTTTTAAAATATACGCGGGCAGGTCTGGTAATGCGTGCGGTAGGCGATAATCATGATAGTGCGCATGCACTTGGCTATCCGGTATTATTTGTTCGATTGATTGCCGTGCTGTTTGGCGGCATGATGGCAGGGCTTGGTGGTGCCTATCTTCCACTCGTACTGACTCCGCATTGGGCCGAAGGCATGACAGCGGGACGTGGGTGGATTGCATTGGCTCTTGTCGTATTTGCTTCATGGTTGCCATGGCGCGTATTTGTAGGCGCGCTGATCTTTGGCGGTATTACCATTATGCAACTGGCGGGTCAGGCGCGTGGTTGGACAACGCCGTCACAGATATTGGCCATGTTGCCCTATATCTCGACGATCGTCGTTCTGGTCTTGATTTCGCGGAATCGTGAATTTGCGCTGGCCAATTCGCCAGCATGTTTGGGGCGGATTTTCCACGTTGGAAAATAGTTGAGGTTAACCCCAGTAAAGAGGAGAAAAAAATGAAATCCAATAAATTAGTAACGTGGATAGGGGTTGGACTTGTTGTCGTAATCGCTATTGCGCTTCTTACAGGCAAGCAAAAAGAAGAAGAGGCAAAAGTAGCCATGACCGACAAGGTAAAAGTTGGTTTTGTCTATCTGACCAATCCAGGTGACCATGGCTGGACCTATGCACATGAAGTTGCACGTCAGGAAGTTGATGCCCATTTTGGCGACAAGGTCGAGACATCCTATGTCGAGAATGTACCCGAAGGTCCTGATGCAACGCGCGTTATTCGTGAACTTGCACAACAGGGTAACAAGATCATTTTCACAACATCCTTTGGCTATATGGATCCAACATTGAAGGTCGCAAAGGAATTTCCTGATGTGAAGTTTGAGCATATTACCGGCTATAAGCGTAGTACGAATATGGCGACTGGAAACATCCGTTTCTATGAAGGCCGTTACGTGCAGGGTGTTGTTGCGGGTATGATGACCAAATCCAACCGCATCGGCTATATCGCATCATTCCCGATTCCAGAAGTTATTCAGGGCATTAACGCCTTTGCAGCGGGTCTGCGCGAAGTGAATCCGAATGCTGAAATGTCAATCATTTGGGTCAGCAGCTGGTATGATCCGGTAAAGGAAGCTGACGCGGCCAAGGTGCATATTGCCGAAGGCGCCGACATTCTGGCACAGCATACAGACAGCCCGGCCATGTTGCAGACAGCCGAAAAGGCTGGCGTGTTCGGTTTTGGTCAATCAAGCGATATGAAAGCGTTCGCACCAAAAGCACAGCTATTTAGTTCGGTCAATAACTGGACACCTTACTATGTCGGTAAAATCCAACAGCTTATGGATGGTTCATGGTCAACTGGCGAAGGCCCAGATCATTGGGCTGGCAACACCTGGAAAGGTATGGCTGATGATTATCTGGTGCTGACCCCGTTTGAAAATATGCCAGCAGACGTTGCCGCCAAGGCACAGGAAGCTGCGGATAAGATCAAAGGTGGTATGAACATCTTTACCGGTCCATTGAAGGATAACGAAGGCAACACGGTCATTGGTGCGGGTGAAGCGCTTGATGATGGTGGCCTGTGGGGTATGAACTATTATCTCGAAGGTGTTCTTGGCAAAATTCCGGGCTAATCATCACCTGATTCGGTAACAAATCTGAAAGGCGTCATCGAAAGATGGCGCCTTTTTTCACTTAATGCGTGATTTTTTCAACTCTAAGATGCCACAATTAATGTGATTTCTACTCCTGCGCTAACCTCCTAAGGAGGAATGGTTAACGGCCTTATATAACGATTTTCTAATTCAGGAAGTGCGGCTTTCTGATGTAACGAATATCTTTAATAGGAGTCGATATGACTAAAATTTTTATGGCTATTTTGGGCGTCACTGTTACTTTATCGGCTGGCGCACAAGCCCTGACTTTCAAATCAGGTGAAGTTCTGGGCCCTGATGGCAATATGTATGTCGGGGCAAGCCCCGAAAATCTGGAAAATATCATTGCCAATGCCAAAGATGACGACAAGCCAGCTGGCGTGATTGGTAACAATGTCTTTGTTCTTGTCGATGACACGATCACCTTTGTGCCAACCAAGGATCTTGCGCCTTTGGATGATGATGAGCGTCTTGAGCTTATTGGCGATAAGGTTGTTGAAAATATTTCCGGCGTTGAAGGTTTGACGATGGATAGTATAGAAGCGGTAAAAGAGCTTGGTGAAGAAGCCGATATTGACCTTGCCAAAGTCATTTCTGATGGCGGGTTGGCATCGCTTGATAAAGCGACTTTGGATGATCTTCAGCAAGTCGCCAGTGAAACTGGCATTGATCTGGCCAATATTCAGGCCATCAGTGACTCGCTTGGCGGTTTAGATTCGCAGCAGCTTGCCGATATGAACGCCTATCTTGAAGAATCGCTGGAAGGCGAATTGCTAGACGATATCAATGCTGAAATTGCCGCTATTAGTGATATTGAAGGTGGTATGGAAGCACTCATGAGGTTTAACAGCTATGAAGATTGCGTCAATGGCGGCGGAGGTGTCGTTTGTGATGAAGTTGACGCAAGACTGAATGAGCTTGAAGGTGATGATGAATAATAAATCATTATGTCATTGTTGATGTAACGATGAAGCGCGGTATCATCGATGCCGCGCTTTTATCATGCGCGAGTTATTCACGCGCTAGATTACGATTAAGGCGCTATCTTTTGGTTCAAGGTAGTGTAGGTAAAAAACTTTGTATATGGCCATGCAATATCGCATAGTGAGTTATGAGCGATATTACAAAACCAACAATTTTTGTGACACGACGCTGGCCAGCAGAGGCCGAAGCCGAAATGTCAAAATATTTCACCCCAACATTCAATAGTGAAGATGTGCCGCTAACGACACAGCAAATCGCCGACGGTTTTGCTGGGCATGACGCGCTGGCGCCAACGGTTTCAGATTCCATCACCGCCGAGATCATAAAGGCAGGCGCGGCAGGCAAAGGGAAATTTGTCGCCAATTATGGTGTCGGTGTTAATCATATCGATATTGAAGCGTGTAAGGTAGCTTCGATTCCGGTCAGCAATACACCGGGTGTACTGACTGACGCCACCGCTGATATCACCATGACCTTGATGTTAATGCTGGCACGCCGAGCTGGTGAAGGCGAGCGTGAATTGCGCGGCGGCGATTGGGCTGGATGGCGGCCGACGCATTTGATGGGGCGGCAATTAAGTGGCAAAACGCTTGGCATCATCGGTATGGGTCGTATTGGCAAGGCTGTGGCGCGTCGCTGTGCGCTTGGTTTTGGCATGAAAGTGGTTTTCTTTAACCGTTCCAAAGTTGATGATTGCGACGATATTGGGGCTGTTCAACTGGCTTCGGTTATTGACGTATGTGCGGCGGCGGACTTTATCAGCCTGCATTGTGCGGCCAGTCCGGATACGTTTGAAATCATGAATGAAGCCGCGTTTGATGCAATGCGATCCGATGCTGTTGTCATCAATACGGCACGCGGCGATGTAATCGATGAAAGCGCGTTGGTAAAGGCGCTGAATGCGGGATCTATAGGCGGTGCCGGCCTTGACGTATTTCAGGGCGAGCCAGTCATAAACCCCGATATTATGGCGGCGCCCAATACGGTCTTACTTCCGCATCTGGGGTCAGCAACTTTGGAAACACGTACGGCTATGGGGCTGAAGGTGGTTGATAATCTGCGTGCCTTTTTTGCGTCTCAGCCGCTGGTTGATCCTGTCGTCTAACATGTCGGGCAATGCATTTGTTCACGCTGAAGGGGCAGGTCATTTTCGTGATCTGGCGATGGCGGCTTTTCATGCTGGTATTGACGCGGGGCGCCCTGAACCGGTAACGCGCGATGCTGTCGAACATATCATGCGCAATGCCGATGCGGGCTTGCCCGTACCTACGGCAATTATTGCGATTGGCAAAGCTGCCTGTGCGATGGCTGATGCCGCCCGTCAGGCAGGCTGTATGGTATCTGGTATCATTGTAACAAATGATGAAAATTATCAATCTATGCCCGGATTTGACGTTCATGCCAGCGCGCATCCGGTGCCTGATATTCGAGGGTTACGGGCAAGTGACGCGGTGGAAACGCTGGCGAAGTCGTTGACCATAGACGATCATTTACTGCTTTTGATCAGTGGTGGTGGGTCGGCCTTGTTGCCAGCACCAGCATCAGGCATTTCGCTGGCTGACAAAATGGCACTTAACGAAGCCTTGCTGGCAAGTGGGCTTGATATTCATGACATGAATGTGATTCGGCGGTTGTTTTCACGTCTGAAAGGTGGTCGGCTGGCGGCATTGGCAATGCCTGCCCGTATAAGCCAGTTTTTACTGTCGGATGTACCTGGTGACCGGCTTGAATCAATCGCCAGTGGTGTCGCGGCACCGGAACCAACGTCGCTTGAGGCGGCTATTGACCTTGTCCGCTTGCATGGGTTGGATCGGCTGGATTTTGTGCCACCGCACCTCGATGCGTTGGTCAGTGGCAAAATACAGGCACCTTTGGGGGCAGAAGATCCAGTATTTGACAAGGTGCAGACAGCAATTCTGGCAAGTAACAATATGTGTCGTTCGGCAAGCCGTGCCTTGATCGAGGCGGCGGGTGATATAAAGATTATTGACGCGCCGGATCTTGATGGTGATGCCGCCCAGATGGGCAAACGTCTGGCCGATTGCGCGCTATCTGTCACCAAGCCTGGGCATTATGGCATTGTTGTTGGTGGTGAAACGACTGTTAAATTGGACGCCACATCTGGTATTGGCGGGCGGGCACAGGAAGTTGCTTTGACCGCTGCAATCGCCCTTGGTGCGGATGCCAATTCAGCGCCGTTGAACTGGACGGTACTTGTTGGCGGTACCGACGGACGCGATGGCCCCTGTGATGCGGCTGGTGCGATTGTGACAAGTCACGATATGCTGGATATTCCCAACGCCAAAATAGCCTTGCAAGCACATGATTGCTATCCATTCCTGAAAGCATCTGGTCAGCTTGTTACGACTGGTGGGACAGGCACGAACCTGGGTGATCTGGCGATTATCCTTTTTTCCCGATAAGCGATAAAACAACTATCAGGACAAAGAAAGGCCGGATAGGAAAGCAAAAACCTATCCGGCCTCAGGCTTCAGGTCGGTAATGGCATGACCCGCACTCCCCCAAGCGCAGGTCATATACCGTTCCTGAGGGAAGTTATTCGGCGGCCTTTTCCTGATCGCCGGTAAATTGTGCCTCTTCAGTCGAGTCGTTAAGTGCGGTTGTTGCAGACTGGCCCCCTTTAACAGCAACCGAGATTGCGTCAAACCATCCTGCGCCAACTTCACGTTGATGACGTGTTGCGGTATAGCCATTTACCTCGGCGGCAAATTCGGCATTCTGCAATTCGCTATAGGCGGCCATGCCGCGGTCACGATAATCACGGGCAAGCTCATACATGGCAAAGTTCATGGAATGGAAACCAGCCAAAGTGATGAACTGATATTTATAACCCATCGCACCGATTTCACGCTGGAAGCGGGCAATGTCCTCGGGCGACAGGTTTGCTGACCAGTTAAAGCTTGGTGAACAATTATAGGCCAGCATCTTATTAGGGAATTTGGCATGGATGGCATCGGCAAAGCGACGTGCCTGCTCAATATTCGGTGTTGAAGTTTCCATCCAGATCAGATCGGCATATTCGGCAAAAGCGAGGCCACGAACAACACAGCGCTCAAAAGCATCCTTTGGATCAAGACAGAAAAAGCCTTCTTCGGTGCGCTCGCCAGTCAGGAACTGGTGGTCGCGTTCATCAATATCCGAGGTGATAAGTTTGGCGCTTTCGGCGTCGGTACGGGCAACAATCAAGGTTGGCACCCCTGCCGTATCGGCGGCAAGCCGTGCCGCATTCAAATTCGCAATATGCTGTTGAACGGGAATCAGAACCTTGCCACCCATGTGACCGCATTTTTTCTCGGATGCCAGCTGATCTTCAAAATGCACACCAGCCGCACCAGCTTCGATGTAAGAGCGCGTAAGTTCAAATGCGTTAAGCGCACCGCCAAAACCAGCTTCCGCATCAGCAATAATGGGGGCAAACCAATCAATATTATCGTCATTATTTTCCAAAGTCTGAATCTGGTCAGCGCGCTGTAGCGTACGGTTGATCTTGCGCGCTAGCTCGGGGCCTGAATTGGCTGGATATAGTGACTGGTCAGGATACATGGCGCCCGCCGTATTTGAATCAGCGGCAACCTGCCATCCAGAAAGATAAATAGCTTTCAGGCCAGCGCGTACCATCTGCATGGCCTGATTACCAGATAGGGCGCCAAGCGAATGCACGTAATCTTCGTTATGCAATAACTGCCATAGTTTGTTGGCGCCATTGCGCGCCAGCGTGTGTTCTGGCTGAACCGAACCTGACAGTTTTTTCACATCCGTCAGACTGTAATCACGCTTAATGCCGTCAAAGCGGCCAGCATCTGTTTTGGTATGTGCTTCAAATTCAGTTAGCTTACTCATCAAACAATTCCTCAGCTTTTGCATAGTGCCATCACGCGACAGCAAGATACGTTGTTAGCGATAGAATTTGATTAGCCTGAATTTATGCCAATGACGAGGAAAAAAGTGCAAAATTGAAAATTGTAAAATATTTACAATTTCAGTTTACAAATTGACTTATTACAATATTATCAGACCGTAAGGGGGTGCCATAAACATCTCCATAACAACTATTGCGTTGACTCGAGGTAGCTAGGACATGCAGGAAAAGATATTGGTTGGTCATAAATTACGGCGTTTTCGTCAGTCTATTGGCTTATCGCAAACGGCCATGTCCGACGCGCTTGATATAAGCCCATCATATCTTAACTTGCTAGAGCATAATCAGCGTCCCTTGACTGTGACTTTGCTACTCAAGCTGGGTAACAGTTTTGATATTGATCTGAAATCATTCGCCGAGGATGATAGCCAGTCTCTTATTGCCGATATGAGCGAGATATTCACCGATCCGCTTTTTGCTGGTGAGGCGGTGTCACGCCGCGAATTACAGGATTTGATTTCGGCCGCCCCAGGCGCCGCCCGTTCGGTCATCAAACTGTTTCATGCTTATCGTAAAGTGCGCGATGAGCTGCAATCATCGGATCATGTTTCAGGGCGCGAAGCCAGACTTAGCAGCCCTATCGAAGTTGTGCGTGATGTTCTGCAAAGCGAAAATAACTATTTTGCCAGTGTCGAACAGGCCGCAACCGATCTGCTGGAAACGGCGGGGCTGGCCGAATGGGCAAAAGGCAAGCCATCACCTAATGCCATGTCATCGCATACGGATAGAATTTATGCGCAACTTGTCGATTATGTTGAAAAGACAATGCGGCTACGTGTGCGGATCATGCCAGCCGACATTATGGGGTCCCAACTGCGCCGCTATGATTTACACCGCCGCGAAATCATGCTGAGCGAGGCGTTGCGACGTCCCCAGCGCCAATTCCATCTTCTGGTGCAGATAGCTTTGTTGACCCAGCAGGACATGTTGCAAAAGATGTGCGACGAATATGAATTACCTGAAACACAAAGCCAGTCATTATTCCGGATTACACTTGCTGGCTATTTCGCCGCTGCGGTTATGATGCCCTATAATCCGTTTCTGGAATCGGCGAAATCACTGCGTTATGATATTGATCTATTGGGGCGTCGCTTTGGATGTAGCTTTGAGCAGGTATGCCATCGTCTGACGAGCCTGAATGCCCCTGCTGCCCGTGGGGTTCCGTTTTTCTTTATCCGTGTCGATGATGCAGGCAATATTTCCAAGCGCCTTGCCGCTGGCGGCATGCAATTTGCCAAATTTGGCGGTACTTGTCCAAAATGGGCGGTGCACAAGGCGTTTCGAACCCCAGAGCGGATGCTGTTTCAGGCCGTGGAATTACCTCAGGGGCAGAAATTTTTCACGATTGCGCGCACTGTGCCTAGCCTGTGGACACCTCCACATGAGTCAGCTCCCGAATTTGCCATTGCGCTGGGATGCGAAATGCATCATGCGCGTGATCTGGTCTATGCGGATCATCTTGATACGGGGAAAACCATGCGTCCCGAACCAATCGGCGTTGGGTGCGCTGTTTGCGAACGCATGGAATGTGGTCAACGTGCGCATCCGCCTATTGGCCATGATTTGCAGTTTGATGGGAATATGCGGCGCGTCGGTCTGTATGATTTGGGTATGAAATAAAATTACTCAAATTAGATATTTCTAAATTTGTAATAATATTACGCATAAGATTTCAATATCGATTTCATGCAGATGGATCGGCCTTGATAGTTTCAAATTGTCGTCAGGTCTGGTATCAAAAGATTGATCTTTAATGAAAAGATGAATGCGGTGGTCACTATGTAGCTATCCGCCGTAATGCGCAAAATCTGAAAACAGCATGGCAGGCAATATGGTCAATAATCAGGACATGAGTGAACGCAAGGATGACACCAGTCGTATCGCGTCACTTTATGGCCTGACGCCAAAGGTTGAGATAGCGATCAATCAGGCGATCATGGATGGTGAGAAACGCCGTGCACGAACGTTGATGGCACCGTTGCATCCAGCCGATCAGGCAGATCTTATTGAAAGATTGCCTTTGGAAGTCGCGGCCAAGCTGGTCCGCATGCTGGGTGATGATCTGGATGCAGAAACACTCGCGCATCTTGACGAACAAACCCGTGATGAAATTGTCGATGTAATGGGTATGGCGGCATTGGCGCGGCAACTGCCTGATCTATCTACAGATGATGCGCTAAACATTGTTGAAGAGCTTGAGCAGGATGACCGGGCCGATGTGCTTGCGGCTTTGCCTGCCGAAGACCGCGTACTGGTCGAAGAGGGGCTGTCATTCCCCGAAGATTCAGCAGGTCGCTTGATGCAACGTGAGGTGGTGACGGTGCCATCATTCTGGACAGTTGGTCAGACTATAGATTTTCTGCGGAATGAAGAACATGATGCAGGTGATTTCTATCTTATTTTTGTCATTGACCCGACCCGGCATGTGCTAGGTGAGGTGCGCCTGAGTACACTTTTATGCACCCAGCGTCCACGTCGCATGTCGGAAATCATGGATGCTGATTTTCGGCTTATTCCGGTGACTATGGATCAGGAAGAAGTGGCGTCGCTGTTCCGCCATTATGGCATGGTCAGTGCGGGTGTTGTCGATGAAGATGACCGACTTGTTGGCATGGTCACGATTGATGATGTGATCGATGTGATTGATGAAGAAGCCGAAGAAGATTTGATGGCGCTTGCTGGTGTTGGCGAGGCAAGTTTGCGGTCTAGTTTACGTGAGACAATGCAAGGCCGGACAGGCTGGCTGGCGATAAATCTGATTACGGCGGTTATTGCGTCGATGGTGATTGGTCTGTTTGATGCCACGATTGAGCAGCTTGTTGCGCTGGCTGTGTTGATGCCGATTGTGGCGTCGATGGGCGGCAATGCAGGCACCCAGACCGTCACTGTCGCTGTGCGTGCTATTGC
>NZ_CAXBVX010000074.1:0-10628 GCF_963979125.1 uncultured Candidatus Puniceispirillum sp. | reverse complement strand
GGTGCCATGTGGCACATCGGCATCAGCTTCATCAAATGCGCCATCATAGATGGCCTGCACTGTGTCATAGGTTAGACGGGCATGTGATTTGATAAGGGCGCGCTGGATTGAATGGCTGATCCGTTTGCCGTCATTATCGATAAAAATTTCAGCCACCATGGCGGCTCTGTCTTCATGCGGGCGCAGTGAGCAAAGATCGTTTGAAATGGCTTCAGGTAACATGGGTACGACCATATCCGGTAGATAAACCGAATTGCCTCGTGTTCTTGCTTCCTTATCGAGGGCAGAACCCTGCCGCACATAATGCGATACGTCAGCAATGGCAATTAATAGCCGCCAACCACCTGTGTCGGTTGGTTCGGCAAAAACAGCATCATCAAAATCCTTTGCATCGGCACCGTCAATTGTAACCAGGGCAATATCGCGTAAATCCAGACGCCCTTTAACTGGAGGTGTTTTTAATGCGTTCGCTTCGGCAATGACAGCATCGGGGAAATGCTGTCTTATATTGAATTCAGCTATCGCCAATGCACTAAAAGCGCCTGTGCTACTGGCTGATCCCAGATTGCGGACGATTCTAGCTGTCTTTGCTAGATACCCCTTTGACGGTAGTAATTCGGCTTCGACAAGATCGCCTGGTGCGCATGGGGCTGATGATGATGTCTGTACGCTAATCGCGTCGCGTTTACCGCGTTCGGCGGGCATAAGCTTAAAGCCTTTGTTTGTCGCGCTGATTTCGCCGAATAACCGTTTTTGCTGGCGTTCAAGGACTTTGATAATGCGCGCTTCGTAGAGATTTGGGCCAACACGAGCGAGCCGTGCCAGAATGGTTTGGCCAACAGATGGCGCGCGGCCTGCCTTGCGGCTAAGAATAACACGAATTTCGGGGGCGTCGGCATCTTGATCGCTGCTTTCGCCTGCAACACGTGCCAATCCATCACCATTGTCATCAAATGACATGAGTTCAAGCACGGTAACTTCGGGCAATTGTTCTGGCGATGCAACACGTCGGCCTTCGCGCCGCGCCAGGACGCCTTTTTCGCTTAGATTGCGCAAAAGCCTGCGTAAGGGCGCACGATATTCCTGTCCAATATTGAAAGCACGGACAATCTCACGCTGAGTAGGGGGAGTGGCACAGCTATTTACAAAATCGACAATCGCCTGTTGCGAGGGAAGTCCCGTTATATTTGCGCCATCGCTGTCGTGATTATCATCCACTAGTTAGCTTTCTTACTGCTCTTTTTAGCTGTTGCCTTTTTCTTGGCCACTGCTTTTTTCTTAGGTGCGGCCTTTTTCTTTGTTGCCGCCTTTTTGGATGCCTTCTTTGCTGGCGTCTTTGCGGCTTTTTCTGCCAGCAGTTCGATAGCCTGATCCAGTGTTACATCGGCAATATCAACATCCTTGGGCAGTGTCGCGCGTAATTTATTATGTTCAACATAGGCACCATAGCGCCCCGCTTTGACATAGACATCGCCTTTTGCCGGATGCGCGCCAAGTACACGTCCCTTTTTCTTTGCTGATTCAGCTAGCAAATCGACTGCCCGATTAATGCCGACAGTCAATAAATCGTCATCAGCAGGTAAGCTGGTAAAACCGCCTTGATATTTCAGATAAGGGCCAAACCGTCCCAGCCCAGCCTGAATCATATCACCTGATTCCGGATGCGCGCCTACATCACGTGGCAAAGCCAATAGTGATAAAGCGCGATCAAGATCGATGGCGGCCGCGCTTTCCCCTTTTGGTAAAGACGCACGCTTTGGTTTTTTGGTCTCAGGGTCACCTATCTGAACATAAAAGCCATAGGGGCCTTTACGCAAAAATACGGGTAATTCTGTTTTTGGATCAATGCCAAGGTTTTTATCACCGACAGGCGCGTCATCTTCGCTACCATCACTGTCAGTCAATTTGCGGGTGAATTTACATTCGGGGTAATTTGAACAGCCTACAAAGGCTCCAAATTTTCCAAGTTTTAACCCCAGTCGTCCATCGTCACAATTCGGGCAAGACCGCAACAAGGCACCATTTTCATCAGCTTTGAAAAAATGTGGCCCCAATTCTTCATCCAGAACATCAAGGACGTTTGTAATCGTCAGGTCTTTGGTGCCATCGATAGCGGATTTAAAATCACGCCAGAAATTCGCAAGTAATGCTTTCCAATCAAGCCGACCTGCCGAGACTTCGTCAAGCTGGCTTTCAAGCTGTGCAGTGAAATCATATTCAACATATTTGTCGAAGAAATTACCAAGAAATGTAGAAACAAGACGGCCACGGTCTTCGGGAATGAAACGATTGCGGTCCTTGACGACATAATCCCGGCTTTGCAGTACCTGAATAATTGAGGCGTATGTTGAAGGGCGGCCAATACCAAGCTCTTCCATACGTTTGACCAGGCTTGCATCTGTAAAACGAGGGGGTGGCTGGGTAAAGTGTTGTTCAGGAGAAACTTTCTGTATCCCTAGCTTTTCGCCCTCTTTCATTTCTGGAAGCAGATTGGAACGGGTTTCATCCTTTTCATCTTTATCGTCTTGGCTTTCCATATATACGGACAAATAACCATCGAAAACCATCACTTGGCCATTGGCGCGCAAAGTAACAGTTCCCGCAGGATCAGTAATATCAACGCCAGTTTGGTCTAGTTCGGCAGATTGCATCTGACTGGAAATCGTTCGCTTCCAAATCAACTCATAAAGTCTGAACTGGTCATGATCCAAAAAGCTACGCATAGCTTCTGGGTCACGGGTTATATCTGTTGGGCGGATGGCCTCGTGCGCTTCTTGTGCATTAGCGGCCTTAGTTTTGTAAACACGTGGGCTTTCTGGCAGATAGCGGCTACCAAAGCGCGATCCAATATCGTCTCTTAAGGCGGCAATGGATTCTTTGCCAAGCTGGACACCATCGGTTCGCATATAGGTAATCAGACCTGTTGTGTCACTGCCAATATTGATGCCTTCATAAAGGCGCTGGGCAATCTGCATCGTCCGGCTTGCTGAAAACCCAAGCTTACGCGAAGCTTCCTGTTGCAAGGTAGAGGTGGTAAATGGCGGTGATGGATTACGTTTTACACGTTTGGTTTCAATCGTTTTGACGGATAAATCAGCGGCATTGATCTTGGCTTCAGCTGCTTTTGCGGCGGCTTCATCTGGAATGCCAAGTTTGCCAAGCTTCTCACCGTCAATATGGGTCAGGCGTGTCATGAAATGACGGCCATCTGCCTTGGCCATCTCGGTATCAAGGCTCCAATATTCATCAGCTGTAAAAGCCTCAATTTCGGCCTCACGCTCGCAGATCAGGCGCAAGGCAACCGATTGAACGCGGCCAGCTGATTTTGATCCGGGCAATTTACGCCACAGAACTGGCGAAATCGAAAAACCAACCAGATAATCAAGCGCGCGGCGAGCGCGGTAGGCATCAATCAACTCTTCATCAAGCGCACGTGGATTATCCATCGCCGCCAAAATCGCCGATTTGGTGACTTCGTTAAACACAACGCGCTCAACAGGCATGTCATTGACAAGCTTTTTGGCTTTTAATTGCTCAAGCACATGCCAGCTTATCGCTTCACCTTCGCGGTCAGGGTCAGTGGCGAGGATTAACTTGTCAGCATTTTTAAGTGCGCTGGTTATTTCTTTGAGATGTTTTTCCGAGCCAGATGAAATTTGCCATTTCATCTCAAAATCATTTTCTGGGGAAACGGATCCGTCCTTACTTGGTAAATCACAAACATGTCCGTATGAGGCAAGCACTTTATAACCGTCACCAAGGTAACGATTAATGGTTTTTGCTTTGGCAGGTGATTCGACAATAACGACTTTCATTGGATGATCCGACTATTGGTGGAGGCCATCCGATATAACGTAAAATGCAATTTGTCAAAATATCTGATGCGTTTTTACGTATTTGACGCATATTTAAGTGTTGATTGCCGCTATTTTAGACACCCGATTGCCATGATGCCGCAAAATAACACCTGCAAGTTCTAGTTCAAGTAATGCTGCCCATACAATCGAGGCAGGCATATCAGATAGATGAATAATATCGTCGATTGTAACCGGATCATGGCCAACACCTTCAAGAATGATGTTTCGGCATTTGTTAACTGCATTGGCGCTAGGTTCAGGCGCATTGGTGTCTTGAACTGGCGGGGGTGGCGGCTGAGACACGGTATAAGGACGACTAAGGCATTCAAGGATGTCAGCTGTGTTTTGAACTAATGTAGCCCCTTCGCGGATCAATTTGTTGCATCCTTCCGAACGGGGGTCAAGCGGAGAGCCAGGAATTGCCATGACCTCGCCACCGCGTTCTGTTGTCTCACGAGCAGTAATTAATGATCCTGATTTGCCTGCGGCTTCAACAACAATAACGCCATGTGACAGACCAGCGATAATACGGTTGCGAATGGGAAAATGACGTGGTGTTGGCTGGGTGCCAGGTGGCATCTCGGCTAATAATAGCCCGCGCTCAACAATGGCATCAAAAAGATCGCTGTTTTCTTGTGGATAGACCAAATCTATGCCGCTTGCGATGACTGCAACCGTGCCATTTTCAAGCGCGCCGTTATGTGCGGCAGTATCAATGCCGCGGGCAAGACCTGAAACAATGACATAGCCATGCGCGCCAAGTTCGCTTGCCAATTTTTCGGATAAACGCTTGGCATTTATTGACGCATTACGGGCCCCAACCATCGCCAGCATTGGTTTCTGCAATAAATGCACATTTCCTTTTGCTGATAATAAGGCAGGCGCATCGTCAAACATATCAAGCTGGCGCGGATATTGTTCAGTGCCACGAAACAGCAATGTTGCCCCGGCGTCTTCATTAGCGGTAAATTCAGCTTCCGCATCAGCAAGGCTGGCAGGCATAAGCTTTCGTCCACCACGCTTGGCTAGTTCAGGCACTGCCCGTAAGGCGTCTCTGGCCGTTCCGTAACGACGCATCAGCAATTTATATGTCATTGGCCCGACATTTTGCGTTCGAATTAACCGAATGCGCGCCAGCTTTTCGGAATGTTCCATTCCTATAGCTATAAAGCAATCATCTTAACCAAAGGTTAACTGTAAAGTATAATATGCTATTTTTGGTCAGCTTTTTTGCCAATTTTGGTCTCTTGACCAGATAGAAGCCGACCAATATTGGCGTGATGACGTACCCAGATCAGACCTGTCATCACAATCATGAAAATTGGGATCGCATTGATATTGTCCGCGTTATTGCCTGTCAGGACAAAAGCGCCAATCGTTGCGCCCATTGTGGCAACAAGCGCGGCAAGTGACGAATAGCGTGTCACAAAGGCTGTGCCAAGCCATAGCACAGCAAATATCAACCCATACCGGATATCCAAAGCGCTCATGACGGCAAGATATGTGGCGACACCTTTGCCCCCTTTAAAGCCAATCCAGACCGGAAAGCAATGGCCGATGATGGCAATCAATCCGGCAAGCGCTGCCGCATTCGCATCAATAAAATGGGCGGCCAATATAACAGCAAAGGCCCCTTTGCCAGCGTCAAGAATAAGGGTGAGGGCGGCGACAGCGCGTTTGCCAGTCCGCAGTACATTGGTGGCGCCAATGTTGCCACTGCCAACGTTACGAATGTCACCGCCACCGAATAAACGTGTCAGGACAAGGCCAAACGGCACCGAACCCAATAAATAGGACGCTACAATAATCCACAAATAATCAAAACCTTTCATCATTTACCGCAACGTTTGTTTAACCGCGTCTAAAGACTTCTTTGCCATCGACATAGGTCGCATCAATAACACCTTGAACGGGTTGTCCTTCAAATGGTGTGATGCGCGATGCCGACGTGAAATTCACCCCTTTTACTATCCATCCGGTATCTGGACGGAACAGAATGATATCGGCTTGGCTACCAGGTACTAGGCTACCACCTGGCACATCAAGGATAGTTGCAGGTGACAGGCTGAGAATGTCAATCGCGCGTATCATTGAAATATGACCACCATGAACAAGGCTGATTGTCAGGGCAAACAATGTATCAATTCCGGACGCCCCGGGCTGTGACGGACCAAAGGGTTGCATTTTTGCATCGCCATCCACAGGTACATGATCCGATGAAACAGCGTCAATGGTGCCATCAGCCAGACCTTCTATAACGGCAAGCCGGTCATCTTCGCTTCGTAAAGGCGGCGATAGTTTCATCGCCGTATCATAGGTGCTTACAGCCAGTTCATTCAGAATAAAATAAGGCGGCGCGGTATCAGCGGTAACAGGCAAACCCTCGGCTTTGGCTTTGCGAACAGCGTCGATACCAGCGCGCGTACTAATATGTGCGACATGATAACGGCCACCAGTCAGGCGAACCAGATGAAGATCGCGGTCAATAATAATAACTTCAGCAACTGCTGGACTGCCAATAAGGCCAAGGCGAGTTGATGTTTCACCTTCATTCATTTCGCCATCGGCTATAAGCGAGGCATCTTCGCAATGCTGGATGACAGGCTTGTCAATCATGCTGGCATAGGACAGCAAACGGCGCATGACCAACGCATCCTGAATTGATGTGATCCCGTTACTAAAGCCAACCGCGCCTGATTCAGCCATAAGCCCTAATTCGGCCATTTCTGTGCCAGCAAGCCCCTTTGTTGCGGCGCCATAGACATAAAGCTGTGATCCGCCCTGACGAGATGCACGAAGACATAGCGAGTCAATCATGCTTGCATCGTCAATAATCGGTTGGGTATTAGGCAAACAGGCAAATGCGGTGACCCCACCGGCGGCGGCGGCGTATAACAGGCTGTTCAGGTCTTCAAGATGCTCTGCACCCGGATCACCTGATTGAACACGCATGTCAACCAAACCCGGTGCCAGATAGCTATGCGCACAATCAATAATCTTTGTGTCTTTTGATGCTTTGGGGGCATCTCCAAGCCCGCAATATTTGATAACGCCGTTTTGAACGTCAACATAACCAATGCCATCCAGGTTTTGAGAAGGATCAATTATATGGGCATTTATAAATTGGATGTCTGTCATGATGTGCTATCCAATCCAAGTGCCAGCGCTTCAAGGCATGCCATACGCGCGGCAACGCCCATTTCGACTTGCATGCGGATAAGGCTTTTTTCAACATCATCTGCTGTGGCTGAGTCAATCTCGACACCACGATTCATTGGTCCTGGATGCATAATCAGAGCATTTGGCGCTGAGCGTTCGAGCTTGGCTTTGTCAAGGCCGAAGAAATTGAAATATTCGCGCTGTGATGGTGTTTCGGTGCCTGCCATACGTTCGGTTTGCAAGCGCAACATCATGACGATGTCAGCGTCCTTGATACCAGTTTCCAGATCGGTAAAAACGCTGACGCCCATTTGGTCAACCGCCGCAGGAAGCAAAGTCGCCGGACATACCAAGCGTAATTCTGCCCCTAATGTGCCTAGCAGGTGAATGTTTGATCGCGCCACGCGGCTATTGGCGATATCTCCACATATGGCTATGCGTAACCCCTCAATATGGCCTACGCGGCGGCGGATGGTCAGTGCATCTAGTAAAGCTTGAGTTGGATGTTCATGTCGGCCATCGCCAGCATTGATCACCGCGGCATCTACATGCTGGCTCAGAAGTTTGGCCGCGCCTGCGCAATTATGTCGGACTACCAGAATATCGGGATGCATCGCGTTCAATGTCGTTGCCGTATCAAGCAGGGTTTCGCCTTTTTTCACCGACGAACCAGCCACTGAAATATTCAATACCGAACCGCCAAGTCGTTTGGTGGCCAATTCAAAGGACACGCGGGTTCGGGTTGAGTTTTCATAAAATAAATTAACGACTGTCTTGTCTTTGAGAGCCGAAGATATGCTGGATTGAGACGTGCTGGCAAATGCGTCACCTCGGTCAAGGAGGGCGCGAATTAGAAGCGGAGACATGCCTTCAATGCCTAGAAGGTGTTTTGTTGGCAAGCTTACAGGAGCCGAGACATTAGCCGAAGCAGTGCGTTTGGATGACGTCTTGTTCATGAAGAGTAGTGTATAAACGAAAGCGGTACTATTGGTCTAGTGATATTTCAATCGGCGCACCAGCATATAAAATAATTTAGTCTTGAGTTATCACTCCATCATGTATCGCATCCAGCGCTGATTGTAAAATCCAGCCAGCGGCAAGGGCGTCCCGTCGCACAGCGCGTTTGTTGCGGGTCATGTCGGCGGCAATCATCGCGCTTTCAACCGCATGCGTGGATAAGCGTTCATCCTGAAGAAATACTGGAATATCTCTGATACGCATAAGGGCATAGGCAAAATCCCGAGTCGAATCACAACGTGGTCCAGCCGAGCCATCCATATTTAGCGGCCATCCCAAAACCAACCCGCCCACATTTTGTTCATCTACCAACTCAAATAATTCTGCAACATCAGGGGTGAATTTGGTTCGGTATAGGATTTTCACTGGCGTTGCGATTTTTAAACCGGCATCAGACAATGCCAAACCAATGGTTTTTTTACCGATATCGAGCCCAAGCAGGCGCTGACCATCAGAAATTGACTGTTTTACATCGTTTAGCTTGCAGATCGGCATGGTGAATGATATTTCGCTTGTTGTACTTACCTATTAACAGCAAAAAGCACAGTGACATGTCCGTTGACAAGACCACAGTCGCTAAAATCGCCCGACTGGCCCGTATTCATGTTGATGAATCGCGTCAGGAGGCTATTGCCGACGAATTGAACGGTATCCTTGCATGGATCGCCGAACTTGATGAAGTGAATACAGACAATGTAGAGCCGTTGGCAAGCGTTACCGGACATTCGTTGCCTATGCGTGACGATATCGTTACCGATGGTGGCTATGTTGATGATGTGCTGGCCAATGCGCCTGAGACTGCAAGTGGATTTTTTGTTGTACCAAAGGTTGTTGAATAATGCAGGACTTGCTCGCTTTATCGGCAGTTGAGGCGCGTGCTGCCCTTGACGCCAAAGATATTTCATCGGTTGAATTGACCAGCGCCTATATTCAGGCCGCTGAGGACACTGCCGGATTAAACAATTATGTTCTGCTTGCGGCTGATAAAGCACTCGACATGGCTAGTGATGCCGATAAAAGGATTGCCGCTGGCAAAACGGGTGTTTTGGAAGGTTTGCCAATTGGCGTAAAAGACATGTTTTGCACCAAGGGCGTGACATCAACGGCCTGTTCAAAAATTCTTGATGGATTTGTACCCGTTTACGAAAGCACTGTAACTGCCAATATGTGGACGCAAGGTGGCGTGATGCTTGGCAAGCTTAATTGTGATGAGTTTGCCATGGGGTCGGCGAATGAAACCAGCTATGCAGGTCCGGTAGTAAACCCATGGGATGCTGGCGATGGTGTTGATCTGGTGCCGGGTGGGTCTTCGGGCGGATCAGCTTCGTCTGTGGCGGCGCGATCAGCCTTGTTGAGTGTCGGTACTGATACAGGCGGTTCAATCCGGCAGCCAGCCTCCTTCTGCGGTATTGTCGGCCTCAAGCCAACCTATGGTCGCTGTTCGCGCTGGGGCATTGTAGCTTTTGCGTCATCACTGGATCAGGCAGGGCCATTTTCACGCGATGTTGCCGATAACGCCTTGTTGCTGAGCGCGATGGCAAGCCATGATGCCAAAGACTCGACTTCGGCCGAAACCCCGCTACAGGATGTGGTTGCAGCGGTCGGTGAGGGCGTCAAAGGCATGAAGATTGGTATTCCGCGCGAATACCGCATGGATGGCATGGATGAAGATGTTGAAAAACTCTGGCAACAGGGTCAAGCATGGCTGAAAGACGCAGGTGCTGAGCTGGTCGATATATCATTACCGCATACAAAATATGCCTTGCCTGCCTACTACATCATTGCGCCGGCTGAGGCCTCGTCTAATCTGGCGCGCTATGACGGGGTGCGCTATGGTAACCGCATCGAAGCGGAAGCGCTTGATGACATGTATGGGCTAACCCGCGCTGAAGGTTTTGGTGATGAAGTGCAACGCCGGATCATGATTGGCACCTATGTGCTGTCTGCGGGCTATTACGATGCCTATTATCTGAAAGCCCAACGCGTAAGGCGACTAATCAAAAATGATTTTGACGATGCCTTTACCTCGGTTGATGCGATTCTGACGCCAGCAACGCCTTCGGCCGCATTCCCAGTGGGACGCAAGGTTGATGATCCTGTTATAAATTACCTAAATGATGTCTTTACTGTGCCAGCAAATCTGGCTGGTTTGCCGGGTATGTCTGTGCCAGCTGGCTTTAATCAGGCGGGGCTACCTCTTGGTTTGCAGGTGCTGGCCAAGCCATTTGACGAAGCTGCGATCTATAAAGTCGCCAAAGTTATCGAAGATTCGGCAGCCATAAGCACAAGGCCGCAACGCATGGCAGGAGGTGCGTGATGAGTGATCTAGTTGCAGGTCGCACAGGCGATTGGGAAGTTGTGATTGGTCTTGAAGTGCATGCGCAGGTTTCATCATCTGCCAAGCTGTTTTCAGGCGCCCCAACAAAATTTGGTGCTGAGCCCAATCAAAATGTATCTTTGGTTGATGCGGCCATGCCAGGCATGTTGCCGGTTATCAATAGCGAATGCGTTTATCAGGCTGTTCGCACCGGTCTTGGTCTGAAAGCCGAGATAAATCTGTTCAGCGTATTTGACCGGAAGAATTATTTTTACGCG
>NZ_CAXBVX010000073.1:0-10742 GCF_963979125.1 uncultured Candidatus Puniceispirillum sp. | reverse complement strand
AAATAGTGGAGACACTCATGTCAAAATTTAATGCACTTGTCCTTAATCGTGATGATGATGAAAACCTTAGTCACGCCGTCGAGCAACTTGACGAATCCGAATTGCCGGCTGAAGGCGAGGTGCTGATCGCTGTTGAATATTCTACTGTTAATTACAAAGATGGTCTGTGTTTTGCCGGTCAGCGTGGTCTGGTGAAAATCTATCCGCACATTCCGGGTATCGATTTTGCTGGCGAGGTTATTTCGAGTGAGGATGATCGTTATAGCGCGGGTGACAAGGTTATTCTGACAGGCTGGCGTGTTGGTGAAATCTGGTGGGGTGGCTTTGCTCAGCGCGCCAAAGTCAAAGCCGACTGGCTGGTGCCGCTTCCCAAAGGTTTGACAACACGTGATGCGATGTCGGTTGGTACGGCAGGTCTGACCGCAATGCTGTCGATTCTGACGCTGGAAGATCGCGGATTACAAAAAGGCGATGGTGAGATACTGCTTACTGGCGCTGGTGGCGGTGTTGGATCAATTGCCACGGCGTTGTTAGCTTCGATGGGTCATGAGGTAACGGCAATGACAGGACGCCCAGATATTGCCACTTATCTGACTGGCCTTGGCGCTACTAATATTATCGCGCGTTCGGAACTTGAAGAGGAAACAGGCCGACCATTGGAATCAGCACGCTGGGCAGGTTGTATTGATGCTGTTGGCGGTAAAATTCTGGCACGTGTTCTGACGCAGATGAAACCCAATGCAACGGTTGCGGCGGTCGGCAATGCGGGCGGTAATTCTTTAGCAACGACGGTTATTCCTTTTCTGCTTCGCGGCGTTGGTCTGATTGGGATCGATTCGGCTTCATGTCCCTATGAACGACGTGTTCAAGCATGGGCACGCATTGCTAGTGATCTGCCGATCGACAAGCTGAATGATGCTGTTACGGTTGTTGGTTTGGCGGATGTCCCTGGCCATTGTGCTGACATTCTCAAAGGCCGCATTCAGGGGCGTGTTCTTGTTGATGTGAATAGCTGATTTATGCTGGCAAGTCAGTGCGCAAAAAATGCTTGCTGATTTTTAAAAACCGGTTCAGCGTGTGATTATAGAGTCATTCTGGAGGGCGCAATGAACCAGTTGATTGTCGGTTCCAACCGCAAAATTGATCCAACGCGGCGTTCACATTTAAAACCGGATAATACGCCTGATAATAATGATCGGGTGGAAATAGGCCCATCAGCGTTGGCTTTTGATGAATGGGCAAAGCTGGGTTTGACAGTGCCAGACATGCCCGCTTTGCGCGCCTATCGTCTTGAGCGTTTACAACAACAGATCCGCAAACATGATTGTGCAGGTCTTTTGCTGTTTGATCCGCTGAATATACGTTATGCAACTGACACAACCAATATGCAACTATGGACATCGCATAATATGGCGCGCGCCTGTTTTGTGCCGCCTGAAGGCAATGTGATTCTGTGGGACTTTCATAATTGTGAACATCTGTCAGCGCATTTGCCATTGGTAGGCGAATTGCGCAGTGGTGCCAGTTTCTTTTATTTTGAAACAGGTGACAGAACGGCTGAAGCGGCCAAAGCCTTTGCTGATCAGATAATCGATATTATGCACAGCTATGCACCAGGCAATAAACGTCTTGCTGTCGATAAAATGGAAAATCTTGGCTATGCCGCCTTGGTTGGGCTGGGTGTCGAGGTGCTTGAAGGGCAAGTGCTGACCGAGCATGGGCGCTCTATCAAAAATGAAAATGAATTGAATGCTATGCGCTGTGCAATTGCCACGTGCGAACTAGCGGTTGAAGAAATGCGTGAAGTGATGCGTGCCGGCATTAGCGAAAATGAATTATGGTCAATATTGCATGCTGGCAATATCAAACGTGGAGGTGAATGGATAGAAACACGTATTCTGTCGTCAGGTCCGCGCACCAATCCATGGTTTCAGGAATGTGGTCCCCGTATCATGCAGGACGGTGATCTAATGGCATTTGATACCGACCTTGTGGGCACCTATGGTTATTGCTGTGATATTTCACGAACATGGCTGGTGGGTGATGGCACGCCAAGCGATGAACAAAAGCGGCTTTATCAAGTGGCCTATGACCATGTGATGACCAATATCGGCCTGATCGAGCCAGGCATGCGGTTTTCAGACATGACCCGAATCGCACATCGGTTACCCGAAGACTATCGTGCTTTACGTTATGGTGTGCTGGCACATGGTGTTGGGCTTTGTGACGAATATCCATCTGTGCGCTACCCCGAAGATGTTGAACATCACGGTTATGGTGGCTGTTTTGAAGTTGGCATGACGTTATGTGTCGAAGCCTATGTCGGCGCCGTTGATGGCCGTGATGGCGTGAAATTGGAAGAACAGGTGGTGGTGACCGATCAAGGTGCTGTTCCGCTATCAACGTACCGTTACGAAGATGCGTTTCTGTCCTAAAGCTAGCTTAGGGTGTCACTGTGGCGCATCACCGTGACAGTTTCCTGTGCAGGAAGAGCCTAGGATTTTTTTACAATCCCAATATGGGGAAGGTTGCGACCTTGCTGGGCGAAATCGATGCCATAGCCAATAACGAACTCATCCGGTATATCAAACCCGATCCAGTCAATATCGACTTCGACTTCGCGCCGTGATGGTTTGTTCAACAATGTGCAAATAGCAATCGATTTTGGCTGGCGCGTCTGCAGAATTTTAAAAACCTGTGACAATGTATGGCCCGTATCGATGATGTCTTCGACGATCAGCACATCACGACCTTTGATCGAACCGTCAAGGTCATTCAGGATACGAACCATACGTGATGATTCCATCTTGTCGCCATAGGATGACACGGTCATGAAATCGACTTCGACAGGCAGGTCAAGGCGGCGCACTAAATCAGCAATAAAAATGAACGATCCGCGAAGCAATCCGACGACCACAAGCTGTTCGGTTCCTTTGTAATGATCCGAAATAATATGCGCCAGTTGATTGGTGCGGGCCGCAATCTCAGTTTCGGTAATCAGTATTTCAATTTCGTGCTGGCTGGACAATACAGTCATGAGGTAAACTATTCCCGCTTGATTGGATGGCCCGGAGGCGAATGTTATTTGCATGCCGAGTATAGTCAGCATTCGCGAAATGACTAGGTTCAATTCAACGTCAACAAAATATTTTAGAACAATCAGAGGGTAGTCAAATGGCAAAGGTAGCATTTCTGGGTCTAGGTGTTATGGGATTCCCCATGGCAGGTCATATCGCTGCGGCGGGACATGATGTTACGGTTTATAACCGCACCGCATCAAAAGCCGAAAACTGGGTGGCCAAACATGGTGGAGCTTTGGCTTCGACACCTGCTTTAGCAGCAGCTGATGCGGACTTTGTTTTTGCTTGTGTTGGCGATGATCCGGATGCGCTGGCCGTAGCACTGGGCACCGATGGTGCGTTTGGCGCGATGCGTGAAGGCGCTGTCTATATTGATAATAGTACGGTGTCGGCGGATGTCGCCCGGCAACTTGATGCCGCCGCGCGCGAACGTAATTTTTCATCGCTCGATGCGCCTGTTTCAGGCGGTCAGGCAGGTGCCGAAAATGGCAAGTTAACGGTGATGATTGGTGGTGATGATACTGCCTTTTCGGCGGCATTGCCCGTGATCGAATGCTATAGTGCGCGCGTTGTGCATATGGGCGGGGCTGGCAAAGGCCAACAAGCCAAGATGGCGAATCAAATCTGTATTGCTGGTTTGGTTCAGGGGCTGTCCGAGGCATTGAATTTCGCGGCTGAGGCCGGTCTTGATACCGATAAATTGCTGGAGGCAATCTCAGGCGGGGCGGCGCAATCATGGCAGATGGTCAATCGCGGCCATACGATGGTGGCAGATGAGTTTGATTTCGGTTTTGCCGTTGACTGGATGCGCAAGGATTTGCGGATCTGTCTGACCGAGGCCGCGCAGAATGGTGCGCCTTTGCCTGTTACGAAAATTGTCGCTGGATATTATGATGAGCTGAGTGAAAATGGCTATGGCCGGAATGATACATCCAGCCTGATCCGGCGATTGCGAAAAAGCTAGCTGTTAGAATATGACGCATGAAAAAGGCCGGAATGATCCGGCCTTTTGTATGATTATTGTCATGCAGAGGCTAGTCACCAATGCAGAGCAATTTGATTTCCAGAAATTCATCGATGCCGTATTTTGAACCCTCGCGGCCAAGCCCCGAATTCTTGACGCCGCCAAAAGGCCCTACCTCGGATGAGAAAATGCCCGTATTGACCGAAACAATGCCATATTCAAGCGCCTCGCTGACGCGGAACAGGCGTGCTACATCTTTGGTAAATAGATAGGCCGCCAGACCAAATTCGGTGTCATTGGCGGCGGCGATGACCTCGGCTTCATCGGAGAATTTGAACAAGCCAGCAACAGGCCCGAAGGTTTCTTCGCTGAATAACCGCATCGAATGATCCATGTCTGTCAGAACGGTGGGGGCAAAGAAAGTGCCGCCGCGTTCATGTGGAACGCCGCCCGTTGTCACCGTCGCGCCTTTGGCACGGGCGTCATCAATATGCGCAACGATTTTGGCAAAGCCCTGTTCATCGATGATTGGCCCCTGTTCGACGCCTGCATCCATGCCGTCACCAACTTTCATGCTGGCGACGCGTTCGGTTAGCTGTTTGGCAAAGGCATCATAAATGCCATCTTGAACAAAAATCCGGTTTGCACAGACACAGGTCTGTCCTGCATTACGGAATTTTGATAATAATGCCCCTTCGACAGCGTCATCAAGATTGGCATCATCAAAAACAATCAGGGGTGCGTTGCCGCCTAGCTCAAGACTCATCTTCTTAACCGTGTCAGCGCATTCACGCATCAAGATGCGACCAACTTCGGTTGATCCGGTAAAGGTCATCTTGCGGATACGCGTATCATCGCATAAGGCTTTGCCGATGGCGGGAGCGTCCATACCAGTAACAATGTTTAAAACACCTGCTGGAATGCCTGCTTCATGCGCTAACACAGCCAATGCAAGAGCGGAAAGAGGCGTCTGTTCTGCCGGTTTTAATACACAGGCACATCCTGCGGCAATGCCGGGGGCGACTTTACGGGTGATCATGGCATTTGGAAAATTCCACGGTGTGATCGCGCCAAATACACCAATTGGCTGTTTTAATGTAAGCATACGCTTGCCTGGTATAGGGCTTTCCAGCACGTCACCGCTAATCCGGCGTGCTTCTTCGGCAAACCAGTCAATAAAGCTGGAACCATAGGCAATTTCACCTTTGGCTTCACTTAATGGCTTGCCCATTTCAGCGGTCAGGATCACGGCAAGGTCGTCAGCATTGGCCATGGCCAGATCATACCATTTGCGCATGACCGTGGCGCGGTCTTTGGCGGTGCGTGCGGCCCATGCCTTTTGCGCTGGCACCGATGCGTCAATCGCTGCTGTGGTTTCGGCAGCGCCCAGATCAGCAACATTTGCAATCACTTCGCCTGACGCTGGATTGCGCACAGCAAATGTTTTTCCATCAGCCGCAGATACCCATGCACCATTGATATAGGCTTCGGATTTCAAAAGAGCAGGATTATTTAATTGCATCGGATTATCTCCACTTATGTCTTAAGGGTCTGTTAGATCTGTTTCATGCACCTAGCATGCATCATTTGCAAGTTATTCGGTTTCTTTGGTAAGGGGGGGCAAGGGGCGGAAATGCATATTATCAAAGGGTGCGCCATCATTGCCAAGGCGATGCGCCCGTGCGACTTCGATATAATGATGCGCCGAACGTTGATTGAAGGTCAACTCTTTGGGTGTCAGATCACGCATTTTCTTGGCTGGACGGTCAGCCCATAATTCGCCTGCCGGAATTGTCTTGCCCGCCGTTAACATACCGCCCGCCGCCAGCATGCCGGCATCTTCAATCGTGGCTCCATCCATGACAATGCCGCCCATACCAACAAACCCATAATCGCCAATCGTGCAGGCATGGATAATCGCGCTATGTCCGATGGTGGCAAAATTACCGATGATTGTTGGATATTTTATGCTGTCGATATGGACGCAGCTATTATCCTGAATGTTGGTGCCTTCGCCGATGGTGATATAATTATTATCGCCGCGCACGGTAACCTGATGCCAGATGCTGCTGTTTTTGCCAATACGCACAGCGCCAATGATGGCCGCGGTTGCAGCGACAAAGGCTGACGCATCAATTTCTGGTGCTAGTCCAAGGAATGGCGCGATATAGGGCTGGCGCTTTGTGCCCAGCATGTTATGGCTTTCGTCGGTCATCTATCTGATCTCTTGCCTGTTTGCCACGCACGCTGGTGGCAGTTCATCAATTTGGTTACCAGAATAATATACATTTTTTCATCTTAATGTTTATCGAAAATGAATTGCGGTGTATGAAGAGGTAGATTGAACTTCTCGAAACATCTGGAGGCTGATATGGCATTCACACTACCCGACCTACCTTATTCACATGATGCGTTAGCCGGACATGGCATGAGCGCAGAAACCCTAGAGTATCATCATGATCTGCACCACAACGCCTATGTCGTAAATGGCAACAAGCTGGTTGCTGGTACCGAGTGGGAAAACAAGTCTCTTGAGGATATCATTACCGGTACATATCAAGCTGGTGCGGTGGCGCAGAACGGTATCTTCAATAATGCGTCACAGCACTGGAACCATATGCAATTCTGGCAGATGATGGGCCCAGGCAAAACAGCCATGCCATCCGAGTTGGAAAAAGCACTGGTTGAGAGCTTTGGTAGCATTGATAGATTTAACGATGAATTCAAAGCCGCAGGTGCCTCGCAATTTGGTTCTGGCTGGTGCTGGCTGGTCAAGAATACAGATGGAAGCCTACAAGTCACCAAAACCGAAAATGGTGTTAATCCTTTATGCTTTGGTCAGACAGCATTGTTAGGTTGTGATGTATGGGAACATTCCTATTACATAGATTTCCGCAATAAACGTCCAGATTATCTGTCGAATTTCCTCGATAATCTGGTCAATTGGGAATTTGTTGCCGCCCAACTATAGGCTTCATAACCAATTATCAAAGTCACGCCCATATTAAACCTGCCAGCATTACTGGCGGGTTTTTTACTAAGTCAATTGATGAGCCGTTTTTGTCGTTTTTACGGCTGAATTTTGCCATATTTGAAAGCTAGATTACTGACAGTTTAAAGTCTGATATTCGCACTAACAGAATGTCAGGTTTATTAAGCCATTTCATCTTGAACAAAGGAAAGATAATGCTAGGACTCATTTTAGTGGTTGGGCTTGTGGCTACATTTACATCGGATAATGTCCAAGAGTTCCGTAAACATAGTAATGGTAACGCGGTCTATGAATGGGCGGTGGTTACGCCATGCCCGACTGGCATGCGTCAATCAGGCTTTGCACTAGCACCGACAGGGGCAATTATGTTGAAACAGGTCAACCGTGATGGCACAGTTGGTGATGTCTGCGTTCCCGAATAAGTAGGTGCTAGGGGTCTAATTCTTGCCGTCTTTGGTTAGTTTGTTAACCCGAAGCCGAAGCGCATTCAGGCGGATAAAGCCATGCGCGTCGCTGTGATCATAATCGACAGCCCCTTCTTCAAAGGTGACCAGATCCGCATTATACAGTGAATTAGGTGATTTGCGGCCTGTCACAATGACATTGCCTTTATAAAGTCGCACCCGCACAATACCATTCACCAGATCGCGGCAACTATCGATAGCGGCTTGCAACATTTCACGTTCAGGCGAGAACCAGAAACCGTTGTAAATAAGCTCAGCATAGCGGGGCATCAGTTCGTCTTTCTGATGCGCCGCACCCCGATCAAGGGTAATTGATTCCATTGCCCGCCGTGCGGCTAGCAAAACGGTACCGCCAGGGGTTTCATAAACGCCACGCGACTTCATGCCCACAAACCGGTTTTCAACCAAATCAAGCCGACCAATGCCATTCGCGCCGCCAAGTTCGTTCAACTTGGTCAGCAAGGTGGCCGGTGACATTTCGACCCCATCAATGGCAACTGGATCGCCTGATTTGAAAGTGATCTCGATTTCAGTTGCTTCATTTGGGGCGTCCTCGGGTGAAACACTGCGCGAGAATACATATTCTTCAGGTGCAACCCATGGGTCTTCCAGCACTTTTCCTTCAGCCGAAATATGTAGCAGATTTGCATCTACGCTAAAGGGGGCTTCGCCACGTTTGTCTTTAGGAATAGGAATTTGGTTCTGTTCAGCATAAGCAATTAATTTTGTACGCGAGCCAAGATCCCATTCGCGCCAAGGCGCGATCACTTTTATATCGGGCTGTTGCGCATAATAGGCAAGTTCGAAACGAACCTGATCGTTGCCTTTGCCTGTTGCACCATGCGATACGGCTTCGGCACCGACTTCACGAGCGATTTCAATCTGCCGTTTTGCAATCAATGGACGCGCAATCGAGGTGCCAAGAAGATAGCTACCTTCATAAAGCGGATTGGCACGGAACATGGGAAACACATAATCGCGGACAAATTCTTCACGCAAATCTTCGATATAAATTTGCTTGATGCCCATAAGTTCAGCTTTGGCGCGCGCCGGTTCAATATCTTCACCCTGGCCGATATCGGCAGTAAAGGTTACAACCTCTGCACTATAATGGTCTTGTAACCACCGCAGAATGACCGACGTGTCCAAACCACCCGAATAGGCGAGAACAACTTTTTTAATATCTTGCGTGCTCATGAGGCATTTCATAGCCGATAGATGGGTCTATCGCAACTGTATCTTCTAAACTTCGCGTAATAGGGGCCCAGGTTTATGGCCAAGGGTTTTAATCGCGCCCGCAAGACCAAGTAAGGCTGTTGCCCCAGCACCTGCCAAGGTGGTGATTAGAACCAGCATAATATCAAGCTCAAACTCGATATTGAGAATGCGCTCAACCAGCCCATAACTTGCAAGTGAGCCTATGATGGCGGCCGCAATGCCAGCCAGTATCCCCAGAAAGGCATATTCCAGAAACCATGCGATGCTTATAGATAGGCGGGTAGCGCCTAGCACCTTTAAAATGACGCTGTCCGAAAGGCGCTGGGCCTCGGTGCTGGCAACAGTACCTGCCAGAACGGCAATGCCAGCGACAAGTGTGACCAGTGCGGTGATCTGGACAGCACCGCCAAGCAAGCCAATTACGCGTTGCGCCAAGCTTACAGCTTCTTTTACCGAAACCGCCGAGACATTTGAAAATTGATCAGTTACCGCCCGCTCAACCGCGTCAGTAGCGGCATCATCCACAGCGTCGGTTGTGGCGATCCAGCTATGTGGTGCCTTGTCCAGAACCCCAGGTGTGAGCACGAACAGGAAATTAATATTAAAGCTTTGCCAGTCAATCTGCCGGAAATTCACAATCTCTGCTGTAACGTTGCGGCCTAGAACATTGACGCTGATCGTATCACCAAGAACCAGCCCAAATTCATCAGCCTCTTCTTTTGCCATCGACACAAGAGGTGGACCTTTATAGTCGGCAGGCCACCATGTCCCCTCGACAATGTCACTGCCTTTTGGCGGGGTTGCAGACCATGTCAGAGCACGATCACCACGCAAAACCCATTCCGCGTTAGGCGGGGCATCAATTTGCGATGAAAGAACGCCATTAAGAGCCGAAACGCGACCCCGCAACATAGGTGTCTTGGATATGTTGGAAATACCGGCAATGCTGCCAGCTGTGGTTTCAAAGGCATCAATCTGGTGCGGTTGAATATCGATGAAAAACCACGCCGGCGCATCTTCGGCAACACGCGCATCGATTTGCCGGTTCAGATTTGCCTCGCTCACCGAGACCGCGACCAGAACCGACAGGCCAAGGCCAAAGGCAATGACCATCGAACGCACCGGTGATCCGGGGCGGGTAATGGCCGATAAAGCAAGGCGAACAGGAACCATATGTGGGGCTGGTACACGGCGCAGGACAAAAACCATTGCATCACCAAGCCCCGCAAGTAGAAAAAGTGACAGGATCGATCCACCGATAAAGCTAACAGTCATCAGCAGGTTACCAGTGGCCAGAAACGCTAACACGCTTAGAGCCAAAATAGTTATCAAGCTAATGCCTAAATAAAGCGGCTTGGGCAAGCCACCTGGCATATCATTCAGGCTTCGGAAAAGATGCGCTGCCCGCACTTCTTCTGCTTTGGCAAGTGGCCATAAAGCAAACAGGAATGATGTACCAATGCCAAAACCGGCCGCAATCAGAAGTGGCCGAGGGTAAAGCGTTATATCAAGCGGAACGGTCACATAACCGGACAAAACATCAATAGCAAAAAGCGGGGCAATCGCCCCCACCATTACGCCAGCAATCACGCCAATCATCGTGATCGACATGACCTGAAGCAGATAGATACGGAAGATCAGTTTGGATGGTGCCCCAAGGCATTTCAAGGTTGCGATCACGGGCATCCGGCTGGTTAACCAAGCACGCACTGCACCAGCAACGCCAAGCCCGCCAATAAGCAAAGCTGTCAAACCAACAAGAACCAGAAAAATCTCAGCTTGATTGATAAATGTATCAAAGCCTGGCGCGGCATCAAGCAGGTTGCGTATGCGTACATGCGTACTTTCGGCGCGCGCTTCTAGGGCATTAGTGGTGGTGACACTGTCGGCTGGATTATCGAGGATGAGGCGTGTTTTGTAGCTGATAAAAGAGCCTGGTTGTTGCAAACTGGTTTTGGCGAGGGTTTCTTGTGAGACTAATACACGAGGTCCAAAGCTGACAAAACTGATTGACCGATCAGGTT
>NZ_CAXBVX010000072.1:0-10900 GCF_963979125.1 uncultured Candidatus Puniceispirillum sp. | reverse complement strand
CAAACTTGGGAGTGTCGAACTGGGGAGTGTCGAACTGGGGAGTGTCGAACTGGGGCGTTGCCACAAGCCATCCAGCATCAAGGCATTTTCGTAACCCCTTTATATCAAGCCAGTTGTGATAATCACCACATGCCGCGCTTATTTGTGATAGTGACAAGCCAGATGTCAGGCGTAATCCCATCATCAGCATTTCTGCCGCCCAGTCATTTTGGTCATCGGTAACAAATGTGTCGGTGGCATGCCCATCTTTGGCAATGGCGTCAAGCCAGCCAGCCGGACTGCGCCGCGTGCTGATGCCGATACGGCTGTTCTTATGTGCAGAATCCTGGCGCGTAAAGCGGCTATGTGCCCCCGGCCCGATGCCAAGCCAGTTGCCGCTTTGCCAGTAAATCAGATTATGCCGACATTGATGACCTGGCTTGGCATGATTGGAGATTTCATAGGCAGGCAAGCCTGCATTCTGGGTTAGGTCGCGGGTGATGTCGAATAATGTAGCAGCATGGTCGTCATCAAGCGCCATGGTTTCGCCGCGTCGCTGGCGCGTGTAGAAATGCGTTCCTGATTCAATGGTCAATTGGTATAGCGATAGATGATCCAGTCCCAGCGCCAAGGCGGCAGATAATTCATCATGCCAGTCTTTGGGTGTTTGGTCAGGCGTCGCATAGATCAGATCAATCGAGATATTGTCAAAGGCAGATCGTACAGTGGCTAGTGCCGTTTTAGCATCGATGGCGCTATGTTCACGCCCCAAAAAGGCCAATGTTTCATCGCGCAAGGACTGAACACCCATAGATACGCGATTAACGCCTGCATGATGAAAATCCAGCATCGTGCTGGCTTCAACCGAAGTTGGATTGGCTTCGGCGGTGATTTCGATGTCGGGCATAAAGCCAAAAATATCAGCAGCCTTGTCAATAACAGCCTCGACAACAAAGGCAGGCATAAGCGAAGGTGTACCGCCGCCAAAGAAAATGCTGGATAAGGGCGTGCGGTGATCCAGCTGATTGGCCATATAGGCCATTTCGGTATGAAAAGCGGCAAGGAAAGCATCTGCATCAATATGCGTGCTGACATGCGAATTAAAATCGCAATAGGGGCATTTTGCCTTGCAGAAAGGCCAATGCACATAAAGTCCCAGTGGTGGTTTACAGGGGCGTTCAGGCGTTCGCGGTGTGGATCTGGTCGGGGTCTGTTTCTGGGTCATGTTTCCGCAAACCTTGCGCGGTTAATCATGCTGGTCATCTGCCCGATGGTTAAAACAACGGTGCAACAATTTGGCAAAGGCATCGGCACGATGCCCGATTGCATGTTTTTTATCAGGGTCCATTTCACCAAAGGTTATATCATAGCCGTTAGCGACAAAAACCGGATCATAGCCAAATCCATTCTGGCCGCGCGGTGGCCAGACAAGTGCGCCTGTGACTGTGCCTTCGACGGTTTCATCATGACCATCCGGCCAGACAAGTGACAAGGCGCACATAAAGGCTGCTTGTCGATCCGATGACCCACTGGCCTGCAAGGCATCTTCGACCTTTTGCATCGCCTGGGCAAAATTCTTGTCTGGTCCTGCCCAACGCGCCGAATAAATGCCCGGATCGCCATTCAAAGCCGCCACCGCCAGCCCCGAATCATCTGCCAGTGCGGGCAGACCCGAAGCCAGTGCCGCGGCGCGCGCTTTGAGAATGGCATTGCCAATATAGCTGGTTTCGGTTTCGTCTGGCTCATCAAGACCAAGTTCGCCTGCCGATACCAAGCTAATGCCAAAGCCATCAAGAAAGGCGGCAATTTCCGGAAGCTTGCCCTGATTATGCGTGGCAATCACAAGTTTCGAGTCGGTAAAGGCGCGCGGTGGCATGATCTGTAATCCTGTCTGGTGCTATGTAACCAAATGTTACAAAATGTAACAATGCTGTTTTGCCCATAGTTTGGCACATATGCCTGTTTGATGACTTGTTTGATTATGCGTTAGCCAGCAAGCGCCGGGTCATTATGTACCGCTTCATCCTGTAAGGTGAATAAAGTTTTGCTACCCGCTTCGGCCAGATCAAGCATTGTGTTGAGCACATCACGCGAGAAAGGCCTTTCTTCGCCAGTTGCCTGAATTTCAACCAGACCACCATCAGCCGCCATAACAAAATTGGCATCAATCGCGGCGTTGCTGTCTTCGTCATAATCAAGATCAAGCACAGCATTGCCATTGTAAACACCGCATGAAATGGCCGCGACATTGTCAATGATAGGCTGGCGGGTGATGGCACCAGCCAGCAGTAATTTTTCACAAGCGATTTTCAGCGCTACCCATGCGCCAGTGATGGATGCGGTGCGGGTGCCGCCATCGGCCTGAATAACATCGCAGTCAATTTTAATCTGGCGTTCGCCTAGGGCTGGAAGATCGGTAACAGCGCGCAATGATCGGCCAATCAAGCGCTGAATTTCGAGGGTGCGGCCCCCTTGTTTACCACGTGCTGCCTCGCGGTCGCTTCGTGTATGAGTTGATCGCGGCAACATGCCATATTCAGCCGTGACCCACCCTTTGCCGGCATTACGCAAAAAGGACGGTACGCGTTCATCAACCGAGGCGGTGCATAGCACATGCGTGTTACCACATCGCACCAGACATGACCCTTCGGCATGAAGCGAAAAGCCTGATTCAAGAGAGATAGAACGAAGCGCATCATGTGCGCGGCCAGATGGACGTGTCATAGGTCGGTTCCCATTAATGGTCAGCCTTGTTGAAAGCTGAGGTGAGTGGCAAAATGAACATGCAAGATTGACCTGCGGTGGTAAATCATTTTAGGTATTCTTTATGACGGAAGCCAGCATAAAGGGGCTCACCCCCCGCGCCCTTGATATTTTTCATACTTTGGTGAGTGCCTATCTTGATGGTGGGCAGCCAGTGGGATCGCGCACGCTGGCCAAATTATCGCCTTATGATCTGTCACCTGCCTCGATCCGTAATAATATGAGTGATCTTGAAGAGGCTGGCTTGTTGTTTTCGCCGCATATTTCGGCTGGACGTATTCCGACGCAAAGCGGGTTGCGGCTGTTTGTAGATGGGTTGATGGAATATGATGTCAATCTGGCCGAAGACGAACAAAATTCAATCGATGGTGAATGTGCCGCGCGTGGTATCAGCGTTAGTGAATTGCTGGAAAAGACAAGTAGGACGCTTTCTGGCCTGTCGAAATGCGCTTCGCTGGTGCTGTCGCCGCCTAGCGATGCGGCGCTTCAGCATTTTGAATTTGTGCCGATTGGAGATAATCGGGCGCTGGCGGTGCTGGTGCGCGCCGATGGTCAGGTGGAAAACCGGCTGATTGACTTGCCTGTCGGGGTGCCTGCCAGCTTGCTGACCCGCGCCAATAATTATATGAATGCAAAACTTGAAGGCAATAATATGGCCGCGGCTATGCATCTGATCCGCAGTGAAATTGCCGCCAGCAAAGCCGAAATTGACGAGCTGACCGCATCGCTTGTCGAACAGGGGCTTGGATTATGGTCGGATGGCAAAGGTGATGAAGGCGCGGCACTGATTCTGCGTGGCCAGTCAAATTTGCTTGAAGATGTGCAGGATGGCGATGATCTGGCGGAAATACGTGGTTTGTTCGATGCGCTGGAAGCCCGCGAAAACGCCTTGCGTCTGCTGGATGCGACCAAGGATGGGGACGGCGTGCAGATTTTCATTGGTGCCGAAAATAACCTGTTCACCAATACGGAATGTTCTCTGGTGATCGCCCCCTATCGAAGCGCCAGCCGTTCGATCATTGGTGCGATTGGCGTGATTGGCCCGCGCCATATGAATTATGCCAAAATCATTCCGATGGTTGATTATACCAGCCGCGCGATTGCCCGGGTGCTTGGCCGCTAGGCGATCATCTAGCTAGAATGCCGAGGATAGGTTGGTCAGCATTTCATTCCATATATGGGTAAGTTGCTGGCCTGTCTGACTGGCGAGTTCGGATAGCGCATCAAGATCAAGCGCAATCATATTCTGGGACAATAGGACGCCAAGCGCGATACCAACGCCGACGCCAACCGCAATCGCAATCGTCAGAATGCTGATGCGTGTTCGGGTGCGGGATTTGGATGCTGGTCTGGAGGTGCTAAGAGCTTTGGGCGGGGATTTTAACTCAGGCGGCAGGGGCGGCAAATCAGCATGGCAGGCCGGACAGCTGAATTTATGACGTGCGCCCGCCGCATCAATATCAGGGATCAGCACCGGTATATCACATTGAGCGCATTCGATCTGGCGGTTTGAGCGGGTTATATTGTCTTGGCGCCGCGGCGTGGGATCATCCGAATCAAGCGGGGGGGCAAAGAAAAACCCACCACAAGCATGACAGGCAATCGGCATGTTTTCATATTGGCTCAAGGCATTTGGGATGTTGGCTTCATCATCACAATGTGGGCATTTCAAGAGCATTTTGTCGTCCTTTAGCAACCATAGCCGTCATTAAGGCAAGTCATAACGGTGCGCGGCATATCATGCTGACATTTACGATATTTCGCCAATCATAATATGTAATAGCGGTAAATCATGAAAAAGACGTTAATTAGATGATTGTTTGGTATTTGGGGATGCGATCATCATTGGCGTCTAGCGATCAGATGCGGGCTTATCTTCCTGCGTGGCCTGTAATTCCTGCGTGGTCTGTAATTCCTGCAATGTGCTTTTGACAGTCGATTGCACCAGATTGGATAATTCTTCGCGGATAACCGATTTAACCGTGTTGGCCACAAGATTGTTCAGATCAAGCAAATCAATCTGGGCAGGCGTTTTTGCCAATATAGCCGCATTGTCAGCCGTGTCCGATGTGGTGGGGGATGCGGGGGACGCGGTGGTGGTTGATGTTTCGGATGGGTCAGCTTTGCCAACCGCTTCGGCAATGTCGGCCATAACGCTTTCGATCTGGTCATTACCAGCGACGATACTGTCCAGCGGGGTTGTCGCAACAATGTCATCAACCGCCCGTTTGACAACATCTTCAAGTTCGGCATCAGAAATCTGCCGTGATCCGTTATCATAGGCAGGCACAGGCGGTGCGGTTGGCAATACCGATTCTGGCGCGGCGCTATCTTTATCATCCTGAAGACCCTTATCATCTTCAGGATCTTTATCATCTTCAAGATTGGCCGCCATTGACCGCAACATTTCGATCCGGTCAAAGACAGGCGTCTGCGCGTCGGCATTAGGCGCGTCGGCATTAGGCGCGAGAGGCCTATCTGTTTTGGGGGTATCTGTTTGGGGAGTATCTGTTTGGGGGGTATCGGCACGCATCGCTGTCGGGCGTGTGGCCATGGGAATATCGGCTGTCATAGGGGGTTCGGATTTGACAATGGCAACCATTGGCACGCCATCGCCAATGACAGTCTCGGCCTCTTTATAAAGAGCCTCAATAGATTTCAACGCTGCGGTGCCACGCATTGCTTTACCGACCTACCAGTTATCAAAAGGATATTAAGACGATTATTAAGACGATATAGGGTCTTAAAAGGCCTCATCTTGGATATCAAATTTAAGAATACGTCATATTTTTGTCATTTTGCCAGCATTTTTCACTCTGATGGTGCCGGAAAATTGACAGATTTTGCCTGTCAGCCTGTTTCATTACCCCTTATTAACCTGATGGCGCATGGATAAATATCCATGAAACCAACTTTTTACGGCTGTTTTTGGGTCATTTTGCCAATAAAAAGCAAGAAGTGCGACATTCTTGCACATTTCCTGTCTTCTACCTCTTGGATAGGCGCCCAAGGATGCCTAAATAGCGGTACAACATCTGATTCGCCTGAAGGACCACCGATGAACGAGAATGCTAAAGACAAAAAAGCTGTCGATGATGACGCTATAGCCAAAATGACAGCCTCGCAGGATGATGCTGATACCAAAACAATTCTGCCAGATGATGGCAGTCTGGAAGCGGTGCTTGCAGATGCTATTGAAACAGCGCCAGATGCCGATGCAGATGGTGAAGCAAATGCGGAGATTGATCCTTATGATCAGCTTCTGGCCGAACGCGATGCGTTGAAAGACCAGCTTTTACGCGCGCTGGCCGAAAGTGAAAATACCCGCCGCCGGAGCGAGCGTGATGTGCAGGCGGCCAAAAAATACGGCCATACAGGCCTAGCGCGGGATCTTGTCGGTGCGATTGATAATCTGGCGCGTGCGCTTGATATTATGAAAGAAGATGATTTCAAGACAGGTAGTTTAAGCGAAGCCATGTCAAATGTGCTGACAGGCATTGAACTAAGCTGGACCGAAATTATGTCGATCACCGAAAAGCACGGTATCAAGCAGATTAATCCAGCTGGTGAAAAATTCGATTATAATTTTCATCAAGCGATGTTCGAAGTGCCTACAGCCGAAACACCGCCCGGGATGGTTGTTGAGGTTCTGCAACATGGTTATGTCCTGCATGACCGTTTATTGCGCCCAGCCATGGTAGGCGTATCAAAAGCACCAGATGATGCCGTCAAAGATGATGATAATAAGACCAAAGCGGAAGATAGCGCGGGAAGTGAAGGTGCTGACAACAAGGGTACATGATGCCCCCTTGTATGACAAAATTTCACAACTATATGACTGATATAAACGACATTTAATTCACCAAGCGGGCGAAAACATGCGATCGCAAGTGAAATTTAGAGGCCTGGCCAGCGTTAATGAGCCACCCTCTTGGAAGAAAGGAGATTAAAATGGGAAAAGTAATTGGAATTGATCTTGGAACAACAAATTCATGCGTAGCGGTGATGGATGGTTCCGAAGCCCGCGTTATCGAGAATACCGAGGGGGCACGTACAACACCATCGATGGTTGCCTTTGTCGATGATGAAGAAAGACTGATCGGTCAGTCAGCAAAACGGCAAGCTGTGACCAACCCCGAAAATACATTATTTGCGATCAAGCGCCTGATTGGCCGCCGCAATAGCGACAAGATCACAAAGGATTTTGCCAAGCTGGTACCGTATGATCTGGTAGCGGCCAAAAATGGTGATGCCTGGGTCAAGGTCAAAGATGAAGAATATTCACCAAGCCAAATTTCAGGTTTTGTTCTGCGCAAGCTGAAAGAAGATGCCGAAGCCTTTTTGGGCGAAAGCGTCACGCAAGCGGTCATCACTGTCCCAGCCTATTTCAATGACGCCCAGCGTCAGGCGACCAAAGATGCTGGCAAGATTGCCGGTCTGGAAGTGCTACGGATCATCAATGAGCCAACCGCGGCGGCATTGGCCTATGGGCTTGACCGGAAAGAGTCCGGCCTGATTGTTGTCTATGATCTTGGCGGTGGTACGTTTGACGTATCGGTTCTGGAAGTTGGCGACGGCGTGTTCGAAGTTAAATCAACCAACGGTGATACATTCCTTGGTGGTGAAGATTTTGACCATAGCATCATCGATTATCTGGCAGACGAGTTCAAGAAAAGCGACGGTGTCGATTTACGCAAAGACAAGCTGGCTTTGCAACGGCTTAAAGAAGCTGCCGAAAAAGCCAAGATCGAGCTTTCATCATCTTTGCAGACCGATGTGAATTTGCCCTTTATCACAGCAGATGCATCAGGTCCGAAGCATATGAATATCAAGCTGACCCGCGCCAATCTGGAAAAGCTGGTAAGCAAGCTGGTTCAGCGTACCTTGAAGCCATGTCAGGCCGCATTGAAAGATGCTGGTGTGACAGCAAGCGAGATTGACGAAGTCATTCTTGTTGGTGGTATGACGCGGATGCCGAAAATCATCGAAACAGTGTCCGAATTCTTTGGTACGGAACCACATCGCGGCGTGAATCCAGATGAGGTTGTGGCATCGGGTGCGGCAATTCAGGCAGGTGTTCTGACCGGTGATGTGAAAGACGTATTGTTGCTGGATGTGACACCATTGTCATTGGGCATCGAAACATTGGGCGGTGTCTTTACCCGTCTGATTGATCGCAATACCACGATCCCGACGAAGAAAAGCCAGGTCTTTTCAACTGCGGATGACAATCAGTCGGCAGTGACGATCTCGGTCTATCAGGGCGAGCGCGAAATGGCGTCAGATAACAAGCATCTTGGTCAATTCAATCTGGAAGGTATTTCGCCAGCGGCACGTGGTGTACCGCAGATCGAAGTGACCTTTGATATTGATGCCAACGGTATTGTCAAAGTCAGCGCCAAAGACAAGGCAACAGGCAAAGAACAGGAAATCCGCATTCAGGCCTCAGGTGGTCTGGATGATTCGGAAATTGACCGCATGGTTAATGAAGCCGAGGAAAATGCCGAAGCCGACAAGACGCGACGTGAAGAGGTCGAAACCCGCAATCAGGGTGAAGCATTGACACATGGCGCCCAAAAGGCGATCGACGATCTTGGCGATAAAGCCGATGCAGATGCCAAAGCCGAAGTCGAAGCCGGCATTGCCGCTTTGAAAGAAGCGCTTGAAGGCGATGATATGGAAGCTATCACATCAAAATCTGCCGAACTATCTCAGGCGATGATGAAGATGGGCGAAGCAGCCTATGCCGCGGGACAGGATGAAGAGGATGCACCTGAAGCCACGTCAGCTGAATCTACGGATGAGAGCGTTGTCGATGCGGAATTTGAAGAAGTCGATGGCGACGCTGACGCCAAAAGCAAATAACACTTAAACTTAAGTAAACGCTGGGGTAGGTTACACCCCGGCGTTTTTTCTAAGGCGTTTTTCTAATTTAAACGGCATCGGCACTTACCATGAGTAAACGTGATTTTTATGAGACTCTGGGCGTATCCAAGGACGCTGATGAGAAGGCTTTAAAAGTTGCCTATCGCAAACTTGCGATGGAAAACCATCCGGATCGCAATCCTGATAATGAAGCCGCGGCGGATCGCTTTCGCGAAGCCAGCGAAGCTTATGATGTTTTGAAAGACCCGCAAAAACGTGCCGCCTATGATCGCATGGGTCATGCCGCTTTTGATAATGCGGCTGGTGGTGGTTTTGGTGGCGGCGGTTTTGGCGGCGGTGGCGGCTTTTCCGATATTTTCGACCAGATGTTTTCGGAATTTTCCGGTGGTGGCCGACAACAAGCCGACACCAGTGGCAATGATCTGCGGTATGATATGAGCATCTCGCTTGAGGATGCCTTTAGCGGTGTGCAACGCGATATTAGTATTCATGTGCCGGTTAGCTGTGACAGATGTTCAGGATCAGGCGCGGCCGAAGGCAGCAAGCCAAGCACCTGTGGCACTTGCGGCGGGTCAGGCCGGGTGCGTGCCCAGCAAGGGTTTTTTGCTGTCGAACGTACCTGTAATGCGTGTCAGGGCATGGGTCAGGTGATTTCAAACCCATGTAGCACATGCCGTGGTGATGGCCGCGTGCAACAGCAAAAGACGCTGGCTGTTTCGGTGCCTGCCGGTGTTGATAATGGCACGCGAATCCGTCTGACAGGTAAAGGCGAAGCAGGAAGCCGCGGTGGGGCGGCTGGTGATCTGTATATTTTCATCAATATCAGCCCGCATCCGATCTTTTCACGCGATGGCACCAATGTGATGGCCAAGATTCCCGTGCCGATGACAGTGGCGGCGCTGGGCGGTACGATTGATGTGCCAACATTGGCGGGCAAGATGGCGCGTCTTACGATTGATGCCGGCACCCAGTCGGGGCGGCGTTTCCGCATGCGCGGCAAAGGTATGCCAGCACTGCGGCGCGGTAATACGGGTGACCAGATCGTCGAAGTACAGATTGAAACCCCCACCAATTTGACCAAAAAGCAAAAAGAACTGCTGACAGCCTTTTCAAAGGCAGGGGAAACCAGCCCCGAGTCGGCCAGCTTTATGGAACGTGTCAAACGTATCTGGGCCGAAGATTAGAGACTCATATTCGGCCATGAACATGACGCATAGCGCTTGTTCATCTGGATGTGGACGTTATAGTCTTGGATGACAGGTCAAAAGGATTCCGGATGATGAGCATAGCAGACAGTATCAAACTTTCTATTCCAGGTGGGTCTGGCCGCATGGGGAATATGCTGATCCGTGAAATTGCGGCGGCAAGTGATCTGATGTTGCATGCGACAAGCGATCGTCCCGAAAGTGCATCGATTGGCAAGGATTCAGGTGAATTGGCAGGCATTGGTGCCAATGGTGTGATGATTAGCGCTGAATCAGCGGCGTTGGTGGGCGGTGATGTGATGATTGATTTTACCAGCCCTGCCGCCAGTATGATCCATGCCGAACTGGCCGCGCAGCATAATATGGCGATGGTGATTGGCACCACCGGACTTAGTGCCAAGGACGAAGCCCGACTTGCCGAGATTGGCACCCAGATTCCGTTGGTCTATTGCGCGAATACGTCGGTAGGTGTGACCTTGTTGCGCGCGCTTGTCGAACAGGTTGCGGCGCAACTTGTCGAAGGCTGGGATATAGAAATTCTGGAAACGCATCATCATCATAAGGTTGATTCGCCATCAGGTACGGCATTGGCGCTTGGCAAAGCGGCGGCCAAAGGGCGCGGCGTTGCGCTTGAGGATGTGTCGGATATTGTGCGTGACAGCCAAGCTGGTGCCTCGCGGAATGGCGTGCGCAAAGCAGGCGATATTGGCTTTGCCGTGATGCGTGGCGGTGATGTGACAGGTGAACATAGTGTGACCTTTTTTGGCGCGTCGGAACGGATCGCGCTGACACATATGGCAACTGACCGCGTGGTGTTTGCCAAAGGAGCGATTCGCGCGGCGCGTTTTGCGGCGGCGGCGGATATTGGCTTTTATAATATGGAAGATGTTTTGCGCGGGTAACGCATCATCCACCAAGCAAAGCGTAGATTGATAAGATGATCGCACTATAATAATTCCATCATCCAATCGTAGCGAAGCGTAGATTGATAAGATGATCGCGGATTATATAAGCATCATCCACCAAGCAAAGCGTAGATTGATAAGATGATCGCACTATAATAATTC